>CAMNHD010000364.1 GCA_946538875.1 uncultured Treponema sp. | reverse complement strand
TATCAACAGGCAGAGTTCAAGTGTGCAGCAGACTGTGGGTGCGGTGAACAAGATTTCTTCAAGCATACAGTCGCTCAACCGTATGGTGGAGAATCAGTCTACCGGTGTGAGCCAGGCGTCTTCCACTGTGACCCAGATGGTAAGCAACATTGCTTCCGTAAACCGCTCCATGGAAAAAATGGTGGCCTCTTTTGACGAACTGGAAAAGAATGCAAGCCACGGCTTTAATCTGCAGAACGACGTTAACGAAAGGATCCGTCAGATTGAGGTTCAGAGTGAAATGCTCCAGGATGCAAACACTGCGATTTCAAGCATAGCTGAGCAGACAAACCTTCTTGCCATGAATGCGGCAATTGAGGCTGCCCATGCCGGTGAGGCAGGAAAGGGCTTTGCTGTTGTTGCTGACGAAATCCGTAAACTTTCGGAAACTTCTTCCGCGCAGTCAAAGACTATAGGCGAGCAGCTGAACAAAATCAAGGATGCAATTGTTGACGTGGTAAACGCTTCTAATGAGTCAAGTAATTCGCTGTCGATTGTTTCGCAGAAGATTCAGGAGACTGATCAGGTTGTGATGCAGATTCAGGCCGCTATGGACGAGCAGAATCAAGGATCAAGGCAGATTACCGAGGCCCTTAAGCTGATGAATGACACCAGCCATGAAGTAATGGCAGCCAGTGCGGAGATGGCAGACGGTAACAAACGCATTATGACAGAAGTCCGCGAACTGGAATCGGCTTCCCTTGCAATGAAGGACGGTATGAACGAGATGTCTTCCGGTGCAAGTAAAATCAGTGCCTCCAGCGATGCTTTGTCTGATATTACCCACCAGGTTCATTCGGCCATCAACAAGATTGGTTCTCAGATTGACCTGTTCAAGGTTTGATGGCCGTAAAAACAGAATGATTCTTTACTTGAGCTCGTAAGTGGCGCTGATTGTTATTCCGACAAGCATATCGGCGGCGCTTATGGGCGTAGTTGCGGCGGTTTTGCTTGTCATTGTGCCGGCCAGCTGCCTGCGCGGGTTGTTACCTGAAAGTTCAGTAATATTTACTATAGTACCCAGTGCGGCTCCGCTTGAAGTGGCAAAGAGACTTGCGTTTTCTTCGGCCTGCTTTACAGCAAGAAGACGGGCCTGCTTGATGGCATCTTCCTGTACTTTCTGAGAAACTGAATATTCGATTCCACTCAGACTGTTGGCACCGGCGGCAATGGCTGTGTCAATGGCCTCGCCAGCTTTTTCCAGGTCCTTGAGCACTATGGTAAGCTGGCTGTGCACTGTATACTGATTGTTCCTGGTGTTGCGGATTCCTGGTACTTCCTGCTGGTAAATAGAGTAGTCTGTGTTCTGAAGGTTTGCTTCCGGGATTCCGAATGCAATAAGAGCCTCACGGACCTTTTTCATAAGATCTGCGTTCTGCTGGCTTGCACTGAGCACATCAGCGTTGTGAGTTTCTACAGCCATGTGAATCAGGGCCTGGTCGCTTTTTACTTCAACCTGACCTGAACCTGTTACTGTGACAGTATGGGCCTGATGCTCCACCTGCCTGACTGTACATGAAGTGAATGTAATCGCGGCTGCTCCAAGAACTGCCGCTTTGATAAGCTTATGTCTCAATTTTTTTCTCCTGAATAATAAGATTGCTTTTCCAGCAAAGCATTTTATCTTATGTTTATGTAAAGACGCTGTAAATAGATGAGTCTTTCGTTTGCTTTTTTCCAGTACTGACTCTGCGGATAACGCTTGATTAAGGTTTCGTAGGTGTCAATGGCCGCCTTTATGTTTCTTGACGAAGATGCTGCTTCCAGTGCCTGTCCCTGGAGGAAGAGCGCCTTGTCAATATTGCCTGAGGCCTGGTCAAAGTATGTTTCCAGATATGAAAGACAGTCAGCATAGCGGCGGTGCTTATAGGCTGTTTCGGCCTGTTCAAGAAGCTTGTCTGCTTCCGCTGAAGCATTATCCTTTGTAGACCTGCTGCCGGTTTTAGCTGTGCTGACGCTTGAAGTGGCTGAACCGTTGTCTTGAGGCTGGGTAATGCTCTTACCGTCTGAATATCCAATGGATTCCGGCATTGCAACCAGGTTTTGGGTTTGAACGCTTTCTTTTGCCGGAGTCTTTGAGGTTTTTCCGCTAAGTTTTGGTGCCTTAAGTTCTTTTACTGAACTAATGTAGTCAGGAGCCTGTACGTGTGTGTCTGCCAGTGAAGAATCTGCGGAAACTGTTACTTCAAGATAATCGTCTATTACGGCACCTGTGAGGAGGTCGTTTTTGTAGAAGTGAAGGGTTGTGCTGCCTGCGGTTTTTGCTCTCAGTGTAAAGTCTGTGTTTTCGCTTCCGATTTTGCGGCCGAAGTAGCGCATAGAAGACTTGCCTGCTTCTTCGCCAAGGTAAATCCATCCGCTGCCGGGGTAGCTTATGTCAAGGTACTGGTTCTGTCCCATGATGACTGAGCGGCTTGGGGTTGTCGGTGAGGGAATATATGTAGTGAACTGTTCTGTTTCTGGTTCTGTTTCTGGTTCGGCTTCGGTCTGTCCGTTGAGGACGGGCTCCTGCTGGTCGCCTGTGTCTTCCTGCGGAGATGTGGATTCAGTTTTTTCTTGAGGGAGTGAGGCAAGGTCTTCTGTAATTGAAGAATTAGTGTCAGCGGGAATTGAAATTCCTGTGTATTTGGACGATTCTTCTTCCGGTTCAGCGGATGCGGGAGAGCTTGCGGGAGCAGTGTCCTGCTTGGCGGATGTGGCTGGGGTTACGGGAGCGGTGTCCTGTCTGGCAGTTGCGGCTGGGGTTACGGGAGCAGTGTCCTGCTTGGCGGAT
>CAMNHD010000363.1 GCA_946538875.1 uncultured Treponema sp. | reverse complement strand
CAATTTGGGATAATAAAAATTATATTCCTGAGAGTACAATAGCAGGAATAAGAGCAGCAAGAGCAAACGGGCATAAATGCTTTATTAATTCAGGAAGATCCAGGGCTTTTATTTACAACAAAGATTTATTGGGCATAGGTTTTGACGGAATAGTTTCTTCCTGCGGTTGCATGATAGAGTATGATGGGAGGATTGTATACAATAGGCTGATAAATAAGAAAGATGGAATCCTTACCCTTGAGACCATAAGAAGGTATGGATTTAAACCAATCCTTGAAGGACCTGATTATCTTTATATGGATGAAGCTGATTTTATGGGTGATGTCTATGGAGAGAAGGTCATGAGAGAAATGGGGGACAGATTACTTGGAGTTTCTGAAAATTGGGGAAATTGGACAATAAATAAAATGTCTTGCCTTACTAAAGACTGTGACACAAAGAGCTGTATTTCAGAACTTGAAAAAATGTATGATTTTATTATTCATAATGAGTCAGTTCTCGAAATGGTTCCTAAAGGATACAACAAAGGCATAGGAATTGAGGAAGTCTGCAGTTTATTAGGCGAAAAAGTTGAGAACACCATTGCGTTTGGCGACAGTGTTAATGATAAGGAAATGCTGATTACAGCCGGAACAGGAGTAGCTATGGGAGGCGCAACAGATGAGATAAAAGAGTATGCGGATTTTGTTAGTACAGGTCTATACGAAAACGGAATCAGTAACGCACTAAGACATTTGGGAGTTATTTGAGGTGAAAGTTTGATATGACTTTCTAAAAAAATATTACAGAAAAATGTGCTGGCTTATTTAATATGGAAGTTAATTAGGCAATTGTGTTTTAGCGGCATATAAAAAATTTTTCTGGTCGATACATATATTTGTAAATATATACAATTAATTGATGCAAAATTCATTAAGTTTTAAGTGGATGTAAGCGTTTACATTTGCTGAGTCTGTATGTTATGATTTTTTCGTGTTTTAGGAACCGGTGTAGGTTTCGATGCTTGGGGAGGCATAAAAACAGAAAATTGGGAGGACTCAGAATGTTAAAAAAATGGGTGAAGAAAGTTGTCATTGCTATCACTACAGTTGCTGTGATAGCATCTGCTTCATGTGTAGTACAAACTGCTACAAAGGTAGAAGCAGCGTCAAATATCATCTCAGATGGATGGTATTACATCAAGAATATCAATAGTCAGTTATATCTTGATGTAAAAAACGGTGAGGACGTTAATGGGGCAAACGTTCAGCAGTGGACAGGTAATGGATATGACTGTCAAAAATGGTATGTAAAAAACATGGGCAGCAATTACATTACTATTCAGAGCGGCATGGCAGGTGGACGTATGCTTGATGTTGATGGGGGAAAATCTGCAAACGGCACAAATATTCAAATCTGGCCGGCAAATGGCAAGAATTCACAGACTTTTAAGGTTGTAAGCATTTCAAGCGGAGTTGTTTCACTTCAGACAAAATGCAGCGGTAACAAACAGGCAGTAGATGTATATAACTGGTCAACAGCAGCAGGCGGAAACATCTCAACCTGGGAGTATAACGGTCTTGCCTGTCAGCAGTTTAAGTTTGAGTCATGCAGTGGTTCTTCAGGCTCAAACAATAACAATTCATCCAATTCCGGTTCATCAGAAAAAACAAGCGGTAATTCTATAACTGTCAAAAACGGAGGAACATCTCTTTCCTCTGCTATCAGTAAGGCTTCTAAAGGAACAACCATAATTATCGATGGAACTGTAAAGAGTGGTGCAGTAAGCCTTCCCAGTGGAGTTCATATCACGGGAAAAAACAATGCGACTATAGATTTTTCTTCCACAAGCGGAAGTTCAGGCAGAGGAATTACAGTTAACGGAAGTGGATGTAATCTCTCCAACTTTACTGTAAAAAATGCTGCAGATAACGGAATATATGTTGAAGGAAGCAACAATACATTTACAAATGTTACCTGCTGTTACAATAAGGATGCAGGCTTCCAGATAAGTAATGGCGGTTCAAACAACAAGTTCTATAGCTGCTACTCTCACCACAATGCCGATCCTAAAGGAGAAAATGCAGACGGATTTGCATGTAAACTTCATTCAGGGACCGGTAACTATTTTGAAGGCTGTGTTGCAGAATATAACAGTGATGACGGATGGGATCTTTATGCAGCACACGGCGCAGTTACTTTCAAAAACTGTAAAGCCAATTACAACGGATATTGTGATGGAATTTATGGAGACGGAAACGGCTTTAAGCTTGGTGGAGTAGATAATAAAACTCCGGGCGTTGCAGCACATCTTGATCCATTGAATCATGTGCTTGAAGGCTGCTCGGCAGTTGGCAACTATGCCAGCGGATTTGACCGCAACAATCAAAGCGGCGTTGTTACAATGAAGAAATGTACTGCTGACAGCAATAAGAAGTATAACTTTAACTGGCCAAAGGAAGGAACTCCTTCGGCACTTGGTAAGAAAGTAACTTTTGGAACGGCTATTATACAGGATTGTACTTCAAAGAATGGGAAGAACAACATAAAGGGTGCAACACTTAAAGGAACTTGTGTAGGTTTTTGAATAAATAAAATCTTTTGATTCGTAAAAATATCTCCTTGGGCATGACACAACAGGCAGCATCTGAGCATAGGTGCTGCCTGTTACTATTTAGTTGTCTGCCGATATATGAGCGGACAAAAATGCTTTTTATTTATTACTGGTTGAATTGTAATAAAAGTTATGAGACTGATGACAATAACCGTAAAAATGTGATGTTTGGCGGTCTCAAAATATGTTATCATTATGATGATGTGTTTTGAGACCCTTTTTCATT
>CAMNHD010000362.1 GCA_946538875.1 uncultured Treponema sp. | reverse complement strand
GGCTATGACAAGTCTTGAAAAATTTTGATTTCTTTTCATATAAGCCTCCTACTATTTTACATTAAGCCGCACGAATTATAAGAACGGTCCAAGAATTATTATAAAACATAATATAGTATAAAACTAGTATGCAGGGGGTATTTTTTTAAGGAATTTAAATATCTGCGTATATGGTATTGCGGGATAAAACGGCGCACAATGGAGTCTTCTGTTTGACACGCTGAAACAAGTTCAGCATGACGGTTTTCAGGAGATGCTCCGGTTTGCCGTCAGACGGTTAACCGGAGACGCGCTGTTCTGTAACTTTTGGGCCGGGAGGCTTACTGCGCCAGTTTTGCCACGAGTTCGGTGAGGAGCGGTATCAGCTGCTTTTTGCGGGAGACAATGTCCTTCATGTAATAGATGTGGTCGTCGCGCTTGGGCAGGTTCACTACAGACTCGAACTGAGCGTCGCTTGCAAGGAACATGATGGAACTGAGTTTTGTGATGTCGGTCACAAGCAGTGCGTTGAAGAGGTTGCCGCTTCCTCTGCGGAGGATTTCCAGTTCGTCAAGGAATTCCTTCTTGCGCTTGAGGATTTCGCTGGTGTCGTCCACTTCAATCTGGCTGACGGTGTACTTGAACTTGCCTTCGGTGTAGTCCTTCATATCCTGATGGATCACTTCGTCTGCATTACGGCCGCCGATGTGGCTTCCGCTGCGGATTATGTCGTTTCCAAGCTGCTGTATGTCAAGCTCGGTTATGTTGCTCAGGTACTCTGCGGTGAGAACATCGTACTCGGTGACGGTTGCACTCTGGAGAATAAGTGTGTCGCTGAGGATTCCGCACAAAAGCAGTGCCGCCATGTCCTTAGGAATGGGGATGCGGTTTTCGCGGTACATATTCGCAATGATGGTGCTTGTCGAACCGACGGGCTTGTTGATGAGCGTGATGGGATAGCGCGTGGTGAAGGTATTTATGCGGTGGTGGTCGATGATTTCCTGAATCACATAATGCTCTATGCCTTCGATTGCCTGTGTGGGCTCGTTGTGGTCCACAAGTATGATTTCCACGTTGGGATCACGCAGAAGGTCGCTTTCGCTGATGATTCCGATTATTTTGTTGTCCGCATCCACTACAGGAAGACAGCGGTTGGGGCTTGCGGTGAGCATGGGGCGGATTTTCTGAACTGTGTCGTAAGTGTGCACGGGTTGTATTGTGGTGTCCGCCATGGAGATTACCGGAGCCGAATATTCTATGAGCATTGCTGTGGTCATAGTGGAATCATGGCTTGAAAGTATGGAGACATGGTTTTTCTTGGCAAGCTCGTGCAGATCTTTTTCCACGACGTAGTCCTTGGTGATAATCAGGGCACGCACTTTGCTTTCTATGCAGAGTTTCTGTATGTCCCTGCGGTCGCCTGTTATGACTATCATGTTCTCGCTTTTATGCTCATCAAGCAGACCCTTGAATGTGGGAAGGTCGTCGTCTCCGACCATGATGGAACAGTTGAAGTATTCCTCCGGCTCAAATTCCACGATTGGTGTTGCGTTGAGTGTTTTTTCTATAAGCTTGAGGCTTGCGGTGAAGATGTCCTGGCGCTTTGGGTTCAGAATCTTGAATGAGTTCAGGGCAAAGGCATTGTAATTCAAGAGCCCCTTGTAGTGACCGGCGGAATCTGTGATTGAAAGAACCGGTGCGTTGGTACTTACCATTTTGTCCATTGCCTTCCACAGGGAAACACCCTGGTCGACGGATTCAAATTTCTTGGACATATAATATTCTGTCTTGGGAAGCATGTCGGGAATGTAAAGAGGCGGTTCCACCTTGAATCTCTTGAATATGTATTCTGTCTGGGGTGCCAGTTTTCCTGCACGGACTGCCACGTATTCTTTGTGTCCCAGAAGGTGCTTGAGTTTTGCGTATGTAGTGGCAGCCACAATTGCATCAGTATCGGGATTGCGGTGACCGATGATGTAAACTTTCTTTTCCATAAAAAATCCTTCTAAATTAAGAACATTTTACACCAATAATGCATTTTTTTGCAACTATGATTATAAGCCCGGCGCAGGCAGTTTTTTTTAGGCAAATGCTTGAAAAGTAAAAAAAGCGTGTTACACTTTATGACAAGGCTGTTCAGCTAAGAAAAAACAAGACAGGAGAAAGCTATGAAAGTCACAAGTGCAAAGATATTCATCAGGCAGGCCGTAGCAACCACTGCTATAATTTTGTCTCTCCTAATCACAGTACTTGTACTTGCAACCTGAACCAGCCGGCACTAATTATCATCTACAATATACGTCCCTGCTTCCCAATGCTCCTCTAAGCAAAAGAAACGGGGACGTTTTTTTTTACATGACACCCGCAACCCTTGAAATTAACTCCAGTGAGGGAGTATCATAGCCCCATGGAATCATTGATGAACAAAAGAGCTGCCCTTGCGGCTCTCTGCATTGCTTTTTTCTCAGCAATAAGCGCCAAGGCACTAGGTGTTGACGATGCCGTGAACCTGGCAAAAATCAGCATACCAAAAACATTCGGCATAAAGATAAACATCAAGCAGACAGTTCCTGACGAACAAGTTTCCATCATGCACTACATACTCACCTACACTTACGAAGACAACATCCACAAAATGCGCGGACACACAGGAAACAAAGTGTATGTGCATCCTGACGGACGCGAAGC
This sequence comes from uncultured Treponema sp., assembly GCA_946538875.1. The sequence goes on along the minus strand of CAMNHD010000362.1, from coordinate 162 downwards.
GGTATACGACGAACTGGGGCATCTTGTTTCCGACGGTTACAATGACGGAACATTCAACTATGCAAAATACGAAAAACCCTTTGCCAAATTTTCGATGGACATTCTCCCCTGGCTGGCATTAGGGCAGTCCGAATGGGACAAAACAGATTTTGAAGAAAGATT
>CAMNHD010000361.1 GCA_946538875.1 uncultured Treponema sp. | reverse complement strand
CAGGAGTTCCGTCAGAGGTTCTCTTTGCCTTTTCAACATCACCCTTGGCTGGACCAGAATTGTTGGAGTCACTGGTGGCCTTGTTACCCAGGGCATAACCGTAGATTGGAGAACACGCATAGCTTTCTCCGACGGCACTAGTGGCAAGTGTAAACCACTCCGGAGGAATAGCCACACTCACAGCACCTTCTGTGGCGGCAGGAAGAGTCACATTTATCATTGCATAACCATCGGTGACACTAGGATACTCTACAAAATATTTATCTGCCTCCATGGCCGAGTCATTTGTCTTGGATGGATTTGCCTTGGGATAAACTTTATCTAGACTGGATTTGCATTCAACTATCCAAGAGCAGTCGCTCATAGGAACGCTTACCTTGTTTCCAGCCCTGTCCTCCACATGCAGGTAGAACCTGCTATTCTGAGTGGAAGCAGTAAAGATGTATTCCGGGAATTCCATATAAACAACTGAAGAATCAATCCATTCAGAAGCAGACGGAGCAGACGCCGAAAGTGACCAGCAGAAGCGTTTTACTTTGGATTCAGCTTCCTTGACACTCAGGTTGAGATATGGCTTTCCACTTTCCGTGGAATCAGAACTGTCAAAACAAGCATTATCGCTTGAAAGCCAGTGTGTCTTTGTTTGTTTTGCGCAGCCTGAGTATCGGTCTGATGTCTGGAGGTTGACCCACGCAGAGTTTCCCTCTGCATAGGCCTGCATACCATAATTGTAGGGCACCAGATACTGTATGTGTTCCGCAGTGACATCGGCCGGACTTATTGTACGTGTATTTCCGTTCCAGTCTTCCATGAGGCTTACTACCGGCGGATTGTTGTCGTATACACAAGTGTAACTATCAAACTTTACTACCTGCCCCATTCTGTCCTGTATGTAAACATAGAATTTTCCGGAACTCTTCGGGAAGGTTATCGCGTAACTATCTCCAGTATTGACCGTGGTGCACACATCTCCATCGCTTACACTAAAGTCAGTGGACAGAGGGTTCGCCAGATATTTTGAGGAAACCCAGGCTTTTCCACTTGTAAAGTGGTCATCCCTAAAAATCCGCTTGTAATTGCTGGTCCGTCCTGCTTCGTTATAATAGTAAGTAGAGTCGGCAAAATAAAAGTTGTTGCTTGAAAGATCACTTTCCGGCGGCGTACGGTCCATAACGAAGTATTCACTCTGGGTGCGTTTTTCATTTCCATCATCATCTGTCTCGTCGGTAAGGATACCGCTCGGTACCGGCACAATAGTGACAAGACCAGTTCCGTCCATCAGCCAGAGATAGAGCTTTGTGTTACGCTCTCTGATAAAGCCAGGCACAAGAGTATCAGTGATTTCACCCAGGAGATTTTTATACCCCGCGTCGCGATCCCACCAGTTTGGGAAAACCGGCATATCTACCTGCCACTTGTCGCCGACTTTTATAAAGCGGTGTCCCCTCCAGCCATCATAGCAGTTCAGTTCCGAAAGATAATCAGGATCCGAGTAGTCCACAGGTTTCTTAAGAGCAAAAGCCGATTCATTAGAGTAACCATCGGCGTCAAACTTCAATGTGACAACTGAATCGTACTCATCGCTTGGTTCGGCTGTATATAACTGTGCATCGGTAGAATTGATACTGAGAAGGAAGCAGTACTGCAGCGGAGCATAGTCCTGGCCTGCGCTTATGTCCGATTCGTCAAGCAGCAGGCGCATACAGGCCATTTTGTCGCCTGTGTAAGTGCTGGAATACTCACCTTCGCTATTTTTATTTTCAACCAGATGCAGGATTACAGATTCAGAGCCCTCAACTCCATACCCGCCTGCAACATTGTAGCCCGGAGAATTATCCCTTAGATAAAGCTTATCCTTTACACTGTCGCTTGTGACTGAGCGCTTTGTGCTTGAGGAACAGGCCACGTGCTTTATCTGCAGAGGCTCAGATAAATTTCCTGCGTTGTCCGCAACTGTGTATGTCAGGAGTGTAGTTCCACTCACAGTCTCGGTCACATCAAAATACCCCTTGCCTTCATGGGTTCCAGAACCTGACCAGGTAGTGAATACATCATCTCCGCTGATATTTTGTATACGTGAAGGTTCATCCGCCGTGTAATAAAGCTTCGCGACTGACAGGTATGAGGCGCTATCCTTCTTTATTTCAAAGCGAAGCTGCATTTTGTAGTAGGAATCGGACCAGGCGCTGTAGTAATAGTAAACATCGCCTATTTTTTCTCCAATTCCGCCGTCACGCGGCCAGGTGATAAGCTTTTCCTTCTCATCACTGAATCCAATGACCCTTGGGGGCAGAATCTCAGGCTTTTCAGAATCTTTATCAATGTATGTTATTGTTCCTGAATTTGTTGAATATGAGGATGAACTGCGGCTGCTTCTGCCTGAAACTTTATCTTCCGCCGCACCTTCCGCAGTATCATACAGAGAAACCTTCACCGTCTTTGAGCCGTTGCTTGTATCGCTGGTAAGCATCACATAGTTCACTGTAACTGTGCTGCTTGTATTTGCAGGTGTGTGGAGCACAAGCGTGTCTGTCACTCCGCTGCTGTTCCTTACAAGGTAGAAATCCTTTGCGCTGCGGCTGAAAGGCACTTGATCAAGAGAATCTACAGTTCCTCCCTCGCCCGCATAGTTCAGGGTTACAGAACCTGTCAGGGTGTTAAGGTAATCATATGAGTTGCTTGTTTCCGTGTAATTCACAGTGCTGGCTCTTGTAAAGCGCGCCCCGGTCAGTTTTATCACACGGAGACCTGACAAGGTTGTGTATGAACTAGCGCAGCTTTCGTCAGCAGTAAAGGCAAGGGTTACAAGCTGATTGTTTGTGAATCCGGTC
>CAMNHD010000360.1 GCA_946538875.1 uncultured Treponema sp. | reverse complement strand
CTGTTCTACTACGAGTGGATGAAGCTGAAGGAATATGCAAATGACAAGGGCATCAAAATAATCGTGGGAAAAAGGCATGTCCATTGCATCTCCATGAATGGGTATTACTTTTTCTTCCAGATTGTTTTCTCTGATTCTTTTATAATTCTCACTTGCAGGAATCCATAAATCAAAGGCGTAAACATTGCGGGCATCTGTCTCATTTGCAACAAACATTGATGTCAAGGCATACCCGCAGCCTAAATCCAATGTCCTGCCAAAAGCAGAATCCTCAGGGCTTTTTTCAATCAACTCGTCCAAAAGCCTGAATGAATTGGGTCCCATCAAATATTCTTTTGTAAAGTATTTCTTGTACTTTTCTATCTTGCTCATTTTTTACTCCTAAGGCCCCAGCATGGTCGTCTACATAACAGAGATTTTTTTTCATCTTAACAAGCTCTGCTCCCATTCCGCACGAATCAAACAGACCTCTTAACCGCAAAGCGGAGTAACCTGCTTGCCGGAATAGGATTAGGATTAAAAGCATGTCACCCAATTATATAGTAAGAATTTTTTACTCTCTTTGCAAGGTAGAGGGCATCATCTATGCGCTTTATCGTGTCGGCAAAAGTCTTGTCCTTGTCAGAAAAACGGCTGGCCCCTATGGAAACTGCATAGCCTATGACCTGCCCCGAGTCAGCAGGAATTTGCTGCTGGGCAACACCCCTGTTAATGTCCCCCAGAACCTTGTCCAAATCCAGATTGTCTTCCTTAAAGGTAAGGATGAATTCATCTCCTCCCCAGCGGATTATGTGATCCCCGGCAGTCTGCAAAGACTTGACCGTATTCACAAGATTCTTTATCACCATGTCGCCTGTGTTGTGGCCGTAGCTGTCATTTATAGTCTTAAAGTTGTCAATGTCAAGGATGGCAATGGAATAGTTCTTGCCTTCAGACTTAAAGTTTTCCAGGTAGCGGGCAAGGAGCTTGCTTCCAAAGGCACGGCTCCTGGCACCGGTAAGGGCATCATGTTCCACCTGCCCCTTAAGGACTTCCTTTTCCTTTTGCAGCCTCTTTGAATTGCTGCGGTTTGTCAGATGAATTCCCGCAAAAAGTGTCAGCGAAAAAACAAAGAGGGCAAAGCAGAAAATGTAAAAGACAATCCTCTCCGCCCTGCTCACACCACCTGTCGGCTCATACATGGAATTAAGATAAGTACCTGTGCAGACAATCCAGTTGTATGGCCGGTAAAGCCTTGCGTAGGAAATTTTCTTTGAAACTTTTTCCGAATGGTATTCCTTAAAATAATACTGGTAGAAGATTTCGCCCTTTTCCCTTACCCCCTCAAGCTCAGTCAGGTAGGGTAAGTTTCCGTGGGCATCTTCCATGGAAGTGGAAAGAACCATGCCCTCTGTTTCCGGTAGATTTCCGTGGAGCTGCCTTATGGCATAGCTGTCACCGCCGGCAAAATCCCTTACCTCGTTAATCCAGAGATAGGCTCCGTTGGCAAAGTCCAGCTTGTGAACATAATCACGCAAAAAAGACAGGGTTGCCTGCTTTATCTCTTCTTCGGTAAAGTCAATCCCCTGCTGAACATAATGGTCCCTGATGCCTTTGCGGACAGAATCAATGGTAAGGACAAAATTGTCCACGGAACTTTTCATTTCCCGCTTTTGGAAAGCCATCAGATTTTTCTTCAGCCTGTAGCTGCCAAAAGCAGAAGTAAGCACCATTATGACCGTTATGAGAGTTATGAAAAGAAGGGAAACTAAGGACGATGCAGACTTTCCTGGAAAAATTTTCATAACAGCAAGTTCCTCCTACCCACAAAGACACAGAGTCTTTTTTAAGCCATCCTAATTCTCAATGCCTTTGCAGAAGTCATCCAGAATCTCAATCTGCCGCAAAGTGGAAGAAGGTGCAGGCCCGCCAGTAACGGAACGCCCCTCCATACAGGCCCTTGGAGAAAGACATGAGAACACGTCGCTTTCAATAAGGGAAGAGCACTGCTTCATCTGCTCAAGGGACAAATCTTCTATCTTTGCAAAGCCCGAGTCCAGCGCAAGACGGACGCAGCTTGCCGCAACAGAATGTGCCGTGCGGAAAGGCATCCCCTTTCTTACCAGATACTCGGCAAGGTCAGTGGCGTTGGCAAAGCCGCCCTCACAACTCTTTTCCATATTGGCAACATTCCACCGGGCAGTGGAAATCATGGCAGTAAACACGGAAAGGTTTGCGCGGACAGTGTCCAGGGCATCAAAAAGTGGAGCCTTGTCTTCCTGCATGTCGCGGTCGTATGCCAAGGGGAGGCCCTTCACCATAGTGAGCAGGTTCACCAAATCCCCGTACACTTTGCCGGTGCGTCCGCGGATAAGCTCTGCAAAGTCAGGGTTCTTTTTTTGAGGCATGATGGAGCTTCCTGTGGACCATTTTTCGCTGAGGTCAACAAAGGCAAATTCCGTTGTGGACCAGATTACGATTTCCTCGCTCATGCGGCTCAAGTGCCCCTGAAGAATTGCAAAGTCGCTGGCAAACTCAAGGCAGTAGTCCCTGTCGCTTACCGTATCAAGGGAATTTTCCGTAACGCCGTCAAAGCCAAGACTTTCCGCCACCATCTCCCGGTTCAGCGGCAGGGTTGAAGTGGCCAGTGCACCGCTTCCCAGAGGAGAAAGGGAAACTCTTTTTAAGCTGTCGCCAAGACGCTCATGGTCGCGCTTGAGCATAAAGGCCCATGCCAGAAGATGCTGGGCAAGGGTTCCCGGCTGAGCATGCTGCATGTGGGTAAAGCCGGTAAGAAGAGTATTGACATGTTCCCTTGCAATGGCACACAGGGCTTTTATCAGGGCAATTATAT
>CAMNHD010000359.1 GCA_946538875.1 uncultured Treponema sp. | reverse complement strand
TAAATCCACAAAAGAGGAAGACGGCTACACTGCATCAGAATGGTTGTTAGAATCTGCCGATTTTGTTTTTTCCACTCCCATTACATCAGACATCACTCTTAAGGCAAAATGGGAAAAAACAATTGGACTGATTACACTAATTGCCAATGACAACACGAAAGTAACCTGTCCCAAAAGAGATTTGGGCCTCTCGAAAAACAGAAGTTTTTCGAGATGCCCATTTTTCAGAACAGGTTTTACAAATGACATTGCAATGATTGTCAGCAGATTAGGCTTCGTTTTTTCTTGTCTTAAACCAGCTTACGATGGCAAAGGCTGAGCCTGCGTAGAAGAGCAAGTTAGTGAGGATAAAGAAAATATCATAAATATTAATATTATACCTATAATATTTAATAAGTTGAGACATTCTTCCCACTACAGGACATATCACAGGAAACATCCTATCAAACTCCACATCAAGATACGCAATCCAAATTGTCAAAGGTGCAATAATAACAAACGATAGAAGAGCTAAAAACGGCAGAACAATTTTAGCTATCTTAAAAATTTTCACAAGCCGTGCATTACTACTTTTTATAAAGAACAAAACAACCATTGCTATTGAGCAAATCAAAGGTAAAGCCACTTTGAAAAAGCAAAAAATATATTTAAACATATATTTAAACAAAAAACCATTATGTCCAACTACATTCCGAAAAGTCATAAAAGGCAGCACCAAAAACATTGCCGCCGCACCGGCAAAATACAGCCATTTTGAACCTAAAACTTTTCCTAAAACATTGTTTTTTCTGTTATACACTGCAGATTTGTCTGCTTCATCCAAAGCTACAGTATTATGAGATGCACCGCTTCTAAGGCTTTTTACAAGGTTTTCAACAGATTTCAGTTCATTCAGAGTGGCAATCTGCCATGAATACTTATCGCGTATTACAAAAAATCGCACAAGACCGATTATAATTCCTACAGCAAGACCCCAACCTTTCGGGAAAAAATTACCAACTACAAAATATCCTGCTATAGGCCACAAAATTAAAGCCACTACGCCATGCAAAGTATTAAAAATTCTTTTTACTCCGACGTCAAATTCTTCAACCATACAACTTTTCCTCCTTCAGGAATATATTTCTTTCAATTTTCAGTTTGGGTTTTCTTCATTAGCAAGAGGATTTGTATTATACGTGGCAGGAGTATTGTTCACATTCCTCAGCATTGTCTTGATACGGTTTATTTCATTCAGCGTTGCAATCTGCCATGAATACTTATCACGAATTATAAAGAAACGGACAAGGCCGACCACTATTCCTAAAGGCAACGTCCATTGAGACGGAATCTTTAAAAAGAACAGCGGCAGTTTATTCAAATAATAGCCAACCACTGACCAAAAGACTAGGGCTGCTATTCCATGCAGAATGTTGAGTACTTTTTTTAATCCAACATCAAATTCTTCAACCATAATGATTTCCTCCTGCGGCAGATTTTCTTCCCAAGCCGAGCCAATGCGAAGGCTTGGGAAGAATCGTTCTGTCAAACGATTCTTCCATTGTACAATGGAAGAATTTTTTTTGCTAAAAATTTGAGTCTTTTGCAAAACAGGGAATTTTCAAATCTTGCGAAAGAGTGGGACGCTTTCTTGCCGAGAAACCTAGCCCTGATTGGAGGGGGTGACGGCTTGCCGGCACTTGCGGAGCAATGGAGGCTGGACAGCCGGAACCCCGGAAAGCGGGTTGTACCGTAGCAGTGCGCTCCAGAGAGGTAGATGCACTTTTTTTGGCTCAATCATAAATTTTGTGTGATTTTTGGTTTCGGACGTAAGGTTTTCTGGCGACATCAAAAAGCTTAAGAAAGAAATAGTCATCATCCGGATAGCCATAACCTTGACGACGCAAGGTTTTGATTTTGTTGTTGATACCTTCCAATTTGCTGGTGGAAATCTTATAAGTTGCATTTGCGATGATTCCTTCAAAATGCCGGTCCAGAAGTTGTTCAAACCATCTGTGTAACGTGCAGTTCTGTCAGAGTGTTGCCGAAAGGAATGTGCCTCAGAGTTCTTTTTTGCCGTGAATGAATGTGCATGTTTCGGTTGCAGTTAAAACAGTACTCTGTATCCGGATTTCGATTTCTCCTTCAAGAACATAAACTTGTCTTCCTGTGACGGCTGTCTCAATTTTGCTTTCTGTATTGTTGAAGGATTGAATTGTGCTTGGAGTTTTGATATAAGTATTCATAGGGATTCTGCCTGTTTAGTTTTTTTGCAAAATCAATTATACAGGCATTTATCCCTATTTTATTTTAAACACACAAAAAAAGTGATTGAACCTGAATTTTTATTAATTTTTTTTCTGAACTGAGAGGCTTTTTTCAGTGACTGTTCTTGTGCTGCAACCGGGGTTTTGTTGCAAATCAAGCTCCCCGCTTTCCAATCTTTTACCAATAGCAGCATGGAGGCTGCGTCATTTGTCAGCAGAAAAACTTCGCGAACTTTTAGTTCGCGACAACAAAAAAATCCACGGAGGGAGTTTTTTGTTGATCAATCAGGCGTAGGTTAGTCGATTTCCTCCGCAGACATTCACAAGTGGAACCTCGAAAAATCTTGACGTGCCACCCCAAAGCATTTAAACTAGCCCCATGAAATCACAGCTTACAACACTCTGCTACCTGGAAAAAGACGGCTGCTACCTCATGTTGCACCGCACCAGCAAGCAAAACGACGAAAACCACGACAAATGGATAGGTGTGGGCGGACACTTTGAATTTCAGGAAAGCCCCGAAGACTGCCTCCTGCGTGAAGTAAAAGAAGAAACCGGCCTTACCCTTAGCTCATACAATTTCCGGGGA
>CAMNHD010000358.1 GCA_946538875.1 uncultured Treponema sp. | reverse complement strand
CCATGGTATTGAACCTCCGGAAGAAAGAAAGAAGCTTGGCAAGAACGAAACCGGTCAGCTGATTCTCAAGGCTTCAAACGAGGGCAACATGATTGTCATCGACATCATTGACGATGGCGGTGGAATAGAAGTTGAAAAGGTCAGGGCAAAGGCTATCAAAAAGGGTCTTATTTCCCCGAACAAGGTCCTGTCCAACCAGGAAGCGTACAATCTTATCTTTATGCCGGGATTCTCCACCAGCGACAAGATCAGCAATGTTTCGGGCCGTGGAGTAGGTCTTGACGTCGTTAAGACTATGGTGGAAAAGCTGAAGGGTACCATCACTGTTACCAGTGAGCGTAACAAGGGCTCCAAGTTCAGCATCCGCCTGCCGTTGACTCTTGCAATTATCCAGGGTCTTCTGGTCAGGGTCGGAAAAGAGGTTTACTCTATTCCTATCGCGAACGTCATCGAAAGCCAGCGCGTAAAGAAGGACAGCATCAATACAATTGACAATTATGAGGTCCTTAACGTGCGCAACGAGGTTATCTCCATCCTGCGCCTGAACCGCCTGTTCAATATACGCTATACCACCGAGAGCGAGTACTGCTTTATTGTAATCGTCGGTTCCCAGGAAAAGAAGATTGGTGTCATGGTCGATGCTCTTATCGGAGAGGAAGACGTGGTTATCAAGCCTTTGCGCGACCAGTTCACAACTTCGCCGGGAATTGCGGGTGCCTCAATACTTGGTGACGGTTCGGTATCACTGATTATCGACGTAAGCCAGCTTCTTGAACTTGGCGTCAAGCAGGAAATCTCTGCCCAGCAGTCACGTGAAGAAGAAGCTATCAGAAATGCAAACAGAGGGTAGATAAATGGCAACAATACAAGATAAGCTTAATATACTTGCAAGTACCACAGAGGCGGCTGCCCTTACTCAGGAAGAACTTGACGAAGAAAAGAAAAAGGCCAGTGTCATTGACTACAAGATGGTTTCTTTTTCTCTTGCAGGAAAGGACTATGCCATTGACATCATGAAGGTAAAGGAAATAGCCAAGGCGGGGCATTTTACTTATGTGCCCAACACACTTCCGTTTGTTCTTGGTGTCTATAACCTTCGCGGCGAGATTATTCCGATTATAGACCTGCGTCTGTTCTTTAACATCCAGGTTCCTGAGCATGACGACAACAAGCTTGAGAACATGCTCATTGTGACTGTAGGTGAACAGACTTTTGGTGTGGTTGTCGATGCCATCGACAAGGTGGTTGGTATTCAAAAGAATACAATTCAGCCGCCGCATCCATTGTTCGGCGACATAAACATCAAGTACATCAATGGTGTTGTGGAGGCACAGCATCATCTGTATGTTCTTCTGGACATTGACAAAATCTTTGGTCTGCGCACTCCTGAAGAAGAAATGGAGCTTGCCGAGAACGTCAAGGCTCAGATGGAGCAGCGTCAGGCAATGGCAGCGGAAGTTGCCGCACAGCAGACTATGGCTACTGAAGCGAAGGGTGCAAAGAAACAGGCTCCTTCTCCAGAGACTGCAAAGAAGCAGGAAAGCGTGGATCTCAACTTTATCGGGGATTCGCTGCAGAACCTGAAGCATTTTACTGTCAACGAAGTGACTAAGGACTGGGTCTTGAACCGCTACGAGGAATGGAAATCCGAGCGTGGTGCCGATAAGACTCAGCTGCAGAATGATTCTGATGCCGAAGCCTTCCTTAAGCCGTTCTTCTCACCGTTCACCGGCACTTGGTGGAGTGAGCAGTACGCAAACCAGGTCAGCAAGGCTTTCCCTGATAACGCCGCAAAGAACATTGTTGTCTGGAATCCGGGCTGTGGTAAGGGATTTGAGTCTTACTCCCTGGCCTGTCTGCTTAAGAAACGCTATCCGAATGCACATATACGTATCTATGCGCATGATATTGACCTGCTGAATGTGTCAAACGCTCCGCTCCTTACTGTCAGCGACAGCGCAAGCAATGACTGGTACCAGCCTTATCTTACCAAGACTGTAAGCGGTGACTGGACGTTCAGCAAGGAAATCAAGGACATGATTATGTTTGAGTATCACGATTGTGTCCACACAAACAGCCTGCCGCCAATAGACATAGTTTTTGCCCGTGACATCCTGTCATTCCTGCCTGATGCCAGCCAGCGCACAATGCTGGAAGACTTTGAGGAAAAGGTTAAGGGCAACGGACTTATCGTTGTCGGTCAGAATGAACGTATCGCAATTCCTGGTTGGTCCCGCAAGGAGAACGGTCAGATAGCGGTGTATTCAAAGTGAGATCTAAAAAAATTATGCACTTTATTAAAAAATGCTTGAATTTTTTGGATTATCTTGTGATAATATGATGTAATGTGATATTGCATACAGGGGGATCTTAATGAGAGTTGAGTACATTAATCCATTCGTGGAAACTTCATACAGGGTTTTGAAGGAAGTACTTGGTGGTGCAGATGTAAAACGTGGTGATTTGTACCTGAAGTCTACTGCTATGCCAGTTATGGGCGTTGCTGCATTGGTCGGTCTGGCTGGTGATGTGGAAGGTCGCGTGCTTTTTGATATGACTTATGAAACAGCACTTAATATTGCTTCAAAAATGAATGAAGAGCAGCTGGAAACTTTTGATGACCTTGCAAAGGCAACAATCAGTGAGTTGGCAAACTTGATTACAGCTCAGGCTGTTACCAAGTTGCACGAGTTAGGTTTTAAGTTTGACCTGACTCCACCGGCCTTGTTTGCCGGTCAGAACATGGAAATTGCAGCTTTGGGTGGTGGAGAAGAGAACGTTGAGGCTCTGATTGTTCCGCTCATTACTGAATTTGGAAAAATAGAAGTCAACGTCGCTA
>CAMNHD010000357.1 GCA_946538875.1 uncultured Treponema sp. | reverse complement strand
GATTTGAATTCGTACCAGGCTGTTATTTTTATGGCGGCCATCGACTATGATTTTGAGACTCTTTCTCTTAAACTCAAGGAAAAATTTCCGGGTGCGGAGATTATCTGTACCAGTACTGCGGGAGAAATCAACGGTCAGGGCTTTGTGAACGGGACTGTGACTCTCACGACGCTTAGGGATTCTTCCACTAAGGTCAAGGGTGTGTTCATCGATCACGGCAGCACTTATCCGTTTATTTATAAGGATGAAATCGAGGCGGCACTGCGCTCATGCGGTATTTCTGTTGGGGACAAGAACTCCCACCGCAATGCGTTCGCGCTTGAGTTCACCACGGCGGTCTACAATTCAGAGGAGACTATTCTTTCAAATTTCTATGCCATCATAAAGAATGACCAGTTCAAACTGGCCGGCGGCACTGCGGGCTATACGGGGGATACTCCAAAGAGCTTTGTCAGCTACAACGGCAAGGTTACCCAGGATGGCGCCGTCATGCTGTTTGTCAAGACTAACTGCGCATTTGACATCCGTCAGGAAGATATATTCAACCCTACCGGCAAGCGTATCTATGTGACTGAAAGCGACACTATGAGGCGGACTATTTCGTCTTTCAACGGACGGCCTGCGTCGGCGGTCTATTCCGAGCAGCTGGGGGTGTCTGAGTCCCAGGCGGCACGGATGACCTTTGAGAATCCGTTCGGGCGCTTTGTGAACGGCAGCATACATATTGCGGCACTTGCGGGGCTTACTCCTGATCACAAGATTACTACTTTTGCACGTGTGCCTGTGAACTCCACTCTTGAGATGATGCATATAGGCGACCCTCTTGCAAAGGCGGACGAGACTTGTTCCGGCATAAGGAAGGTGATTCCGCGACCAAAGTTCACGCTGATGATGACATGCATCACCCGCACCCTGGCTTTCCAGAACGGTGGCATAGGCGGTAAGATTGTGGACAAGTACCGTGCGGCGTTCCCCACTTTCTGCGGTTTTTCATGCTACGGCGAGCAGATTGGGCGGATCCACTGCAACCAGACTTTGGTTACGCTTGTTATCGGCGACTAGGCCCGGCTTTTTTTGAGGCGGAGTGCCTGCGTGACGGAATAAGTTCCGCGTGTTGGTGGACTGCCGCCGGATTTAACCAGATAATTGTAACTGTATATACCTTTTTTAGATTATTTTAGGAGTATTACCTGATTATGGAAGAAAAGAAAAAATTATTAAAAAGCGGACTTGAGCTTTCTGATGTCCTGATTCAATATCTTTCCAAGGATGCCATGGGGTCCAGTTTCCTTAAGAATTATCTTTCCACCCTTGACTCGCAGGCAGATGCGGGGCAGAGGCAGGAGGAGGCTCTGCAGAAGCTTATTGACAGCAGCCGCGCCATAGATACAGAGACTAAGGGCATGGCGGTTAAGGCCGGCGAGAACAATGAGCGTCTCAGCCAGATTTATGAGTCCGTGGAGAGTCTGCGTGAGAGTGTGGAGAGAATTGAAAAGGAACACAGGCAGTATATGCAGCACTTTACAACACTGCTTGCACAGACAAAGGAAATCAATACGCTGATTGATGCAATCCAGGATATCTCCGCACAGACAAACCTTCTTTCGTTCAATGCATCCATAGAGGCGGCTCGTGCCGGTGTGGCGGGAAAGGGTTTCCGTATCATCGCAAACGAGGTCAAAAAGCTGTCGGAGGACACAAACAAGACTTCCGAGACAATCAAGTCAAAGGTCACTGACCTGGTGAACTCTATCTCAGAGCTGGAGAAGAGCACCAAGACCAATTCCTCCGCGCTTGAGGGGCTGGCTGTGGAGACCGGCAATACTCTTGACAAATTCGACAATGTGCGCAGAATCAACTCCGAGAACAATACAAATGTAGGAGCAATCTCAGACCGTGTGAACGATAGTATCCAGAACATCACAAGGATGATTGAGACTATCCGCAAGTCCGACGAGGGAACTAAGTCTGCGGTCGAGCAGTTTGCAAAGTCCGCTTCCGAGAACGAGCTTCTGTTCAACGACCTGTATTCATTTGCGCACCAGATAAAGGCTATTTTCAAGGAGCTGGTCAAGGATTCTCAGTAAAGCCTTTGGTCCGGCCGGACAGATCTGCATGTTGCTAAAACCGGCGTAAAACTGTAAACTGTCTGCGTTATGGACTTGCACAAACGATTCACACAGTCAATCATCACAGCCATGAGACGCGACATTGAGGAAGCCGGCGGCAGCGAGGTCTGCTGGGTGGGTTCCCTTAATGCCGACGGACGGGTGGTCAGCATCAAGGTGGGTGCCAGGGGTAACAACGGTATGGTCCTTGTCAACTCTGCGCTTGCCTCCCGTGAGATTGACGAGGCTGACCAGGAGTCGCTTGTATCGCACGTCATAATCCATAATCATCCGTCCGGGCTGCTCCGCCCCAGTGACGCCGACCTTAACACTGCCTCCGCCTACATGGAGATGGGAGTCGGTTCATATATCGTCAACAATGACGTGTCAGATGTGTACGTCATTGTGGAGCCGGTAAAGCCAAAGTCGTTCAAGATGCTTGATCCTGAGCAGACTGCTTTTTTCCTTTCCAGCGGCGGCCCTCTGTCCAAAAAGAATCCCCATTACGAAGAACGTCCCAGTCAGATTGAGCTTTTAAAGAGCGTAACGCTCGCATTCAATTACGGTAAGATAGGTGTCTTTGAGGCCGGAACAGGAGTCGGAAAGAGCTATGCCTACCTGATTCCTTCAATATTGTGGGCTCTGGAGAACAAAGAGCGTGTGGTTGTCTCGACCGGGACTATAAACCTTCAGCAGCAGCTTGTGGAAAAGGATATTCCTGCGGCACAGGATATTG
>CAMNHD010000356.1 GCA_946538875.1 uncultured Treponema sp. | reverse complement strand
TTTACGACTTCCTTCTGCATCATAACAAGGCATGGGCGCCTATGGCATACGGTGGCCTTTTTGATATGGGAAAGGCCGGCGTAAGCATCCACAAGATGCCCATGTCCCAGGTGCTTGAACAGGGGCAGGATTATACATTCAGCTTTTCTTTCCCCGGCAACCTGAGCCTTGCCCTTGTTGACAGCAACCACAAGTGGACCTTTCTTACAAGCGGCTCCGATATTACCGTGAATACCGGCACCCTGACAGAGATTGGGCTATACTTCAAGGATAAGAATGACTCTTCCACGACAAGTTACAGCTCTGCATTTACTTATAAAATTGAGCGCGATGTGATCTTTGAGTATGAGGCTGTTGCCCGCACTGCAAACATTCAGACTCTGAACCAGCAGTATATGGCCGACCGTCAGGCAGCCGTGGCCCAGGTTACAGGCAGTTCCGGATCTTCTTCAAGCAGCTCCACCGGTTCAAGCGGCTCCTCTGTGGCAGCGGTTACTCCGGTTGTGACTTCAAGCGGTACAGGCAGTTCCTCTGCGGTTGCCGTTACACCGGTAAGCCCGTCCTCGACCACAAGCAGCTCCACAGCCACAAGCGGTTCGACAAGCCCTGCACCAGTTGCGGTCACACCGGTATCACCTTCAGCAGGCACCGGTACTTCTTCCGGTTCTTCTGCTGTTGCCGTTGCACCGGTTACCGTAAGCCCGGCAGCTCCTTCTACACTGAACCAGGACACGGCCCTTACTCCTACAGTCGTTATTCCTTCATCTACAGGCGGCACAACAGTTTCTCCTGTGCAGGTGGTGGTTGGAGCAGAAGCGGGATACGCAAGCGGTGTCCTTACGACAGCCCTGGTAAACGGTCTTATGCGTGTCTGCGAAGTAGGCGATGTCTCCGACATGGGTAATACCACAAATCTTACCTATGACCCCAATGACTTTACCACACCGCTTGTGATGAGCCAGAACTTCAACGCTCCTCTCAAGACTTCCCGCGGATGGTTCAACAAGTCCGGTCTTCTCTTTGACCCATATGCAGAGATTGACAAGAACAAGAAGAATACGATAATCGGAAACGTAAAGGTTGTGTACAATCTTGGAAACAATGAGCTTTTACTGCGCGACAAGGACAACAAGAAAATCACTTACGGTGTGTTCCGCTACAAGGAGCAGGTCTGGGATAGTTACAATGCCCAGGTTCTTGATCCGCTGAACATTGACATAAGCCAGTTCTACCAGAAGATTGACATCTTCCAGACAGAGCTTTACCGCGACAAGGAAGGCCATCTGATAGGCCCTCTTGCCAACCTGCCGCTCCCGGTCGTGACCCGCGCCTCGCTTGAAGCAGGTCTCCTTATCTCGCACGATACAGTCGCACAGTTCAACAAGAAGCTTCAGACTACGGCAGAGTGGAAGAACAATCTTGGCCTTGCATTCGATCCTTATGCCGAGATTGACTTCTCCAAGGACAATATGGTCATAGACTTTGTGCGTGTTGTGTACAACAAGGGCAACAACGAGCTCCTGTTCCGTGACAAGGACAACAAGAAAAAGACTTACGGCGTGTTCCGCTACAAGGAGCAGTACTGGGAAAGCTATGATGACAAGCTTACATCTCTGCGCATTGACATGGCCCAGTTCTACAAGGAACTTGACCAGCAGCGGACTGTCCTGTACAGGAACAAGAAGGGTGAACTTATCGGTCCTGCCATTGTTCCAGGCCACAAGGACGGTCTTATGGCTCCGAACCTGTACACTGTGCCGTTCTCCACGACAGCGGGCGGTACTGTGAACAACCAGGCTTCCGGCAAGGGCAAGATTCTTGTGTTCTACAGAAACACTTGCGCAAACTGCCGCGCCACTTTCAAGGGTATCCGTGACCTGCCTTCAAAACTTGACAAAGCGGAGATTGTGGGTATAGAAGCCTTTGGTGCCGACAAGGCAACTGTCCAGAACTTTGCTTCCACTTATGGTCCGGCCGGTATCCAGTATGCATACGATGCTTCCGGTACTGCAAGGGGAACCATGTGGAACTATATCCGCAAGTTCTCCAAGGTGGACGATATAAAGCTTCCGCTTTTGATTTACGTTGATTCACAGAACCGTGTTCAGTATTTGGAAAGCGGTACCGAGTTCACTGAGGAACACGTAAAGCTTATTGCCGACGAGTATCTGTAATGCATACGGGCTAGGGATTGGAGGGGCCCGCCGCAAGGCGGGTTGCATGGCAATGGAGTGGGCAGGGCCCCACGGAACCCCGCAAAGCCCGGCCCCGCGAAAGCGGGGCAGCCCCCGTATTTTTTTATTATTGTTTAGTTAACCGAACGCTGGATTTTCCACGCGCGGTGTATTTTTGAATTGCGGTAGTCTTCTGGAATTGTTTCCGCTGTGATTTCCGTTGCGGTGTACAGGCATTTTCCGTCCGGCTCTTTTGGAAGAAGTTCTGCGGAGAATGTGAGTCTGCGGCTGTTTGTGGAAAAATACAGTGTGCCCCTGGGGTTGAGTATGGCAAGACATTTTGCCACAAGAGTGCTCCAGTCGCGGTTTATGTCTAGTGTAGTGTCTGTTCTCTTTGAGTTGCTGAATGTGGGCGGATCCAGAATTATTATGTCGTAGCGGTTTGTGCCTTCTGCGTTGGCCACCTCTGCGTTTTTCTGGTTAAGGAATCCCACTGCGTCTCCACGGCTGTAGATATAGCGGTTGCGGTCTGTAAAGCCGTTCAGCTCCATGTTGCGTTCTGCCCATTCCATGTATGTGCGGCTCATGTCCACGCTTTCCACACGGCGTGCGTTTCCTTCTGCGCAGTAGACGGAGAAGCTTCCTGTGTAGCAGAAGAGGCTGAGCACTG
>CAMNHD010000355.1 GCA_946538875.1 uncultured Treponema sp. | reverse complement strand
CGTGCAGCACTGCTTTCTCCGGCACGTAGCTGAACGAGACGTTCCTGAATTCCACGTCGCCTGAAAGTTTGACCAGCCGCCCGGACACGTTTTCAGAAGCACCCCCCGAATCCTCAGGTACTCTCCAGGCCCACTCCCCCGTCTGCGCGAAAGCTTCCACCAGATGAACCACACCGTCACTGCTCGCCGAGGAAACAGTCTCAGTTGCATTCACAAGAGTCACATTCCCGTCATCAAGTTCCGGCTCCTGGTCAATCACAGCGAAAATTCTTTCCGCACCGGCAAGAGCATTGAGTATGCCGTTCATCTGCTGGCTCATCATGGTGACAGGCCTGCTGAAGCTGCGTGTGTACTGCAGGAACGAAGTTATCGAGCCAATGTCAAGCCAGCCGCCTATCACCTGCACAGCCCCCGCAATCGCGACAAAGGCGTACTGCACATGGCTCAGGTTCGCCATAATCGGCATCAGGATGTTTGCAAAAGTATTTGCCCTGGTACCGGCCGCACAAAGCCTGTCGTTCAGGACAGCAAATTCCTCCACAGCCTTCTGCTCATGGTTGAACACCTTCACCACCTTCTGACCGCTGATCATCTCCTCCACAAATCCGTTCACCGCACCGATTGCGCTCTGCTGCTCGCGGAAAGCATTTGCAGACTTTCTGCCAATCTTGCCAGCAAGGAAAAGGGAAAGAGCCATTGTGACCACCACAACAAGTGTGAGAAGCGGACTTAAAATCATCATCATGACGAACACGCCCGCCACCGACACTATTCCTGAAAACAGCTGGGGCACACTCTGACTCATCATGTCGCGCAGAGTATCAATATCGTTGGTAAAGAGCGACATCAGTTCACCGTGGGTGCGCGAGTCAAAGAAACGCAGCGGAAGCTTCTGCAGTTCGCGGAAGAGGTCCGTGCGGATGCGGTAAAGGGTCTGGGTGGAGATATGCAGCATGAGCCGTGCGTTTACCCATGAGGTGAGCGCTCCAAAGGCATAAATCACCGCCATAACAATCAGAATCTTTACAAAAGGCGCAAAATCCAGTGCGCTCACCGTCCCCTGCTCAGCAAATTTTTCTGCCACCTTCACAAGGTTGTTCACGGCGGGCTTCAACAGATAGTCTCCCGCAACCTGGGCACCGGAACTTATCACAACTGCCAGAAGCACAAAAATCAGCAGAATCCTGTAGCTTCCGATATATTCAATCAAGCGGCCGATTGTCGCCCAAGCATTCTTTGGCTTGGAATGGCCTCTCTGAGGTCTAGGCATACTGTCCTCCTAATACGGTTTCAAAACCTAAGCTTAATTCTCCGACTGCTGCGACTCGTACACTTCGCGGTAGATACTGTTGCTTTCAAGAAGCTCATTGTGGGTTCCAAAGCCGCTGACTGTCCCGTTGTCAAGCACATAAATCAAGTCGGCATCCTGGACAGAGGAAATTCTCTGGGCAATGATAATCTTGGTTGTATCAGGAAGAGTATTCCTTAGCGCCCTGCGGATACGCGCATCGGTTGCAGTGTCCACAGCAGAGGTGCTGTCGTCAAGAATCAGAACCTTGGGCTTCTTTAAAAGCGCACGTGCAATGCACAGACGCTGCTTCTGGCCGCCGGAAACATTCACTCCGCCCTGGCCCAGCACAGTGTCGTAGCCGTCCGGCAGAGCCGAAACAAATTCATGGGCATCGGAAGCTATGCAGGCATCGATCATTTCCTGCTCGTCCGCATCAGGATTACCCCAGCGCAGATTCTCCCTGATTGTCCCGGAAAAGAGCACATTCTTCTGCAGCACCATAGACACACTGTCACGCAGAGTCTTGAGATTGTACTTGCGCACATCGATTCCGCCCACAGAGACCGAACCGCCAAGAGTGTCGTAGAGACGGGGAATCAGAGACACAAGTGTAGACTTTGAGGAACCGGTACCGCCTATTATCCCGACAACCTGCCCGCTCTGAATGTGAATGTTCACCCCGGAAAGCACACAGTTCCCGGGATCCTTCATGTAACTGAACGAAACATTCCTGAAGTCCACAGAACCGTTCGGCACCTTGTCAAAACCGCCGCACACCCTTATGCCGTCGCTGTTCACCGAATTAATCGGCTCAGGGTCGACAATCTCCGGCTCTTCCTCAAGGACTTCGCCCACACGGTTGACACTTGCCTTGGAAAGCACAAGCTGAATAAAGACAATCGACAGCATCATCAGAGACAGAAGAATCTGCCCGATATAAGTGATGAAGCTGACCAGGGAACCGGTAGTCATGGAGCCAAAGACAATCATTCTTCCGCCGAACCACAGCACCGCCAGCACGCAGGAATAGACCACCCCCTGCATCAGAGGAAAAGCCCTGATAACAAGCCGCTCCGCCCTCACCTGAGCCAGGCGCACAGCATCTGCCGCCACACGGAATTTCTCATTCTCATGCTCGCCGCGGACATAACTTTTCACCACCCGCACCGCATTCAGGTTTTCCTGAACCGTACTGTTCAGACCGTCATACATCTTCATCATGCGGGCAAATCTCGGAAAAGCATTCAGCCCTATCAGGATAAGGAAAAAAGCAAGCACAGGAACAGCCACAAAGAACACAAGCGCAAGCCTTAGGTTGATGAGACAGGCCATCACCGTACCGAAGACAAGCATGAACGGCGCCCTGAAGCACATACGGATAGCCATCTGATAAGTATTCTGAATATTAGTCACGTCAGTGGTAAGACGGGTGACAAGGGAGGAAGAGGAAAAACGGTCGATATTGCCGAATGAAAAATCCTGCACCTTGGCAAAAAGTCTCCGCCTCAAGTTCCGCGAAACCCCCTGCGAGGCCAGGGCGGCGAATCTTCCCCCCA
>CAMNHD010000354.1 GCA_946538875.1 uncultured Treponema sp. | reverse complement strand
CCGGCCTTGGCAAAGTTACCCTGGAACTGCCTTACACCGGGGTGGCTTCCGTGATGGCATTTACAGCTTCTTCCCCCTTTGCAAAGCTTGGGGAGCTTGACTATTCTGCTGCCGGCGATGTGGAAATAGATTTTTCCCAGTCGCCGGCAAGGGCTGTCTTTTCCTCTTCGGACTTTTACACAAAGAGGACTCAGTTTGCAGTGTTCTACCTGCTGGACATAAACAATCAGGTAATCGCCATTGTTCCCGAAAGCGTCACAATCACTCCGGGCTATGTTTCGGAATCTTTTATAAGTGCCGGCAGCTACAGCCTTTACGACAAGACTGAATACACGCTGCGCCTAAGCGGACACCTGGCAAAGACCTGCTACATGACCGACGAAGTCTTTGATCCTGCCGGGGTGACGCTTTACTGCGACGGCAGCAACGGAAGCGTCTATGAAATTTCCCAGGGCTTTTACTCCACAAACTTCGAGGAGCTTTCCGGCTGCAATCAGAAGGTCAAGTTTTACTTCCAGGGCCTTGAGGCTGAAGCGGAGGAAGAAATCCACAGGGCAACTTACCGGATGACCGAGGCACCGGTGGAATCAAGCCACAGCTCTCCATTTTTTCCCGGCACGGAAGAGATTCCTGCTAAATTCTATGAGTTCGGAGACTATCCCCAGAGCAAAAAAGCTGATGACATTGCCCTTTCGCCTGCCACTGCCAGCAACGGCTATTATATCGGAAGCGACGGCTGCTATTACAAGGAGCTTAGCGGAAACTTCTATAAAATAGAACCAATCGTATGGCGGGCGCTGAACACAAAAATCGGGGCGGAGGACAACTACGAGGCAATAAACAAGGCCTTTTTGCTGGCAGAGCTTTGTCTTGAAAGCGGAATTCCTTTTTACAAGGACAAAAGCACACGCACCATTGACGGCAGCACAGTTTACGCCACCAACTGGGAATACAGCACCATGCGGGCCTATCTAAACGGCCTCAACGGGGCCAACTACGAGACAGAAGACTACACAGGAAGGGGCTTTATCAACACAGCCTTTACAAACGACGCCCGCTCCCTCATTTACAAAACTCTTGCAACCAATGACTTTGACTCCAACTGCGACCACAACGGCGGTCCCGACAACCGGCCAGATTCAAGCTACTGCGGCAACAACACAAAGGACAAAATCTTTTTGCTCAGCATGGCAGAAGTTACCAACCCCGACTACGGCTTTAACCCCAGCGGCAAAAGTGATGACGACGCAAGAAAACGCTACAGGACAGACTACTCTGACGGAAGGGCTTACGCCCAAGGAGGCGTTGTCCACTGGTGGCTGCGGTCACAATACTTCTCCAATGGAGTCATGGGCGTAGGTGCAAACAAAGGCACCGATGCCCGCTACTCAAAGGAAGGGGGCAATCCTTCAAACTACGACGGAGTTGACAGCAGCGACAAAGGCATAGTTCCCGCCCTCTGGGTAAGTCTTTCCGGCTACATAGATGCAATAAAGGTTTCAGGCAGCCTGGAAAAGGTCTTCTACGAGGCAGGGGAAAGCTTTGACCCGTCAGGAATAAAAGTGACCTACTACGACGAAAACGGAAGCGGCACAGACCTTCTGCCCTCACAATACAGCACAAACTTTGACTCGCTCTCAGGAGCAAACCAGACAGTCATAATTTCCTACAAGGGATTAAACGCAGAGCTGGAGCAGCTGGTCCACAAGGCAAGCTACAGCTTTACGGAAGCCCCGGAAAAAATAAGCTACGATGAGGCAAAAATGGAGACAAGCGACGGCAGCAAATTTCCCTCCTACACAGGCAGTGATGATCTTCCGGCAGTCTACTATAAATTCGGCGACTGGCCCCAGCAGAAAAAAGATTCTTCCATATATCTTTCAAGCGGAACAGACAGCCGGAGTCTCTACATAGGAAGCGACGGAAACTATTACGTCGCAAACGGAACATCCTACTTCAAGCTGTCCCCCATAGTCTGGCGGGTGCTGAACACCAAGGCAGGCGATGAAAACTACCAGAGCTCAGGACTGGCCCTTTTGTACAGCGAATACTGCATCGACTCAGGGGTAAAGTTCTACTGCACGGATTCACAGTCGTCAAACGCACCGAAGGTAAGACGCTACAGCGGAGACCAGACCCAGGACTTTGACGGCTTGGGCGAAAGCGGGCACACCCTCCACGCTTACGGCTACGGCTGCCAGATTTACCCCAACAACTACATGTACTCAAGCATAAGGGCCTACCTTAACTCAATAGATGCCTCAAGCTACCACTCAGGGGAAAGCGACCCCTCAGCCTACGACTACAGGAACACAGGTTTCCTGAGCAGGGCCTTTACCCAAAGCGCCCAAAAGAAAATCGCATCGTGCCAGCTGGCAAACGGAATGCAAAGCGCAGTCTCAGCGGATTCAGGAACAGGAAACCCACGCCTTACAAGGCTCTGCCCGGACACCGACGACAAGGTCTTTCTCCTCAGCCTAAGCGAAATCACCAAGGCGGACTACGGCTTTAACCCCAGCGGCAAAAGCGACGATTCCGTCCGCAAAAAGTACAGAAGCGACTACTCAAGTGCAAGAGGAGTTTACACCAAGGGCGGCTATGCCCACTACATGCTGAGGACCCCATACACGGAAGACTCCGGCAGCAGCAAGCAGAACTTCCGCTACGTAAAGGAAGGCGGCAACCCCGACAACAACGACAAGGTGACAGTCAAGGACAAGGGCATAGTCCCTGCCCTCTGGGTATACCTGGACGATAGCGCAGAGGACAACAATACCGTCACCACGCCACCGCTCTGCGACCCCCAGGACACGGAAGTAACCCTGGCCGCCCCCGGCAACCGCACCCTTA
>CAMNHD010000353.1 GCA_946538875.1 uncultured Treponema sp. | reverse complement strand
ACATACACGACTCCTTCCGCATAGTCCGTGCGCTTGAAGTCTATTACTCAGGCGGAAAGGCGCTCAGCTCATACGAACTTCCGGACAAATGCCGTTCCCAGTACAAGTTTCTGACATTGATACTCACCAGACCACGCGAGGAACTCTACAGCCGCATAGACAGCCGTGTGGACCAGATGTTTGCCCAGGGACTTGAACAGGAAGTCCGTGGACTGGTAAAAATGGGATACACAAAAGAAAGCCCCGGCTTAAAGGCAATTGGTTACCAGGAGTTCTTCAACCCCGACGGAAGCCTCAAAACCGACACCGAATCCGTAAAGGCCGCCATAAAACTGAACAGTCACCATTACGCAAAGAAACAGTACACATACATGCGCGGCATCCCCGGAGCAGTCACAGTCAGCGCCGGAGACAGTCAGGAAATAATCAGGCTTGTGGAAGATTTCTGTCTTTCACAAACGGAATGCAGAGAGTGAACACAGTCCCCTTGTCAAGCTCGGACTCAACAGCCACACGCCACCCGTGACTGTCCGCAATAGTCTTGACCACAGAAAGACCTATACCCATGCCGGCCTCCCTGCGGGAATTTGTGCCCCGGTAAAAGATATCCCAGATATGCTCAAGATCCTTAGGCGCAATTCCCCTGCCGCTGTCCGCAATGCTCACACAGACATCACCATCCTTTTCGCAGGCAGAGACCCTTATAAGCTCCCCGTTGACAGTATAGCGGACAGCATTCGTAAAGATATTCTCCAGAGCGCGGTTGAACAGATTCCTATCCATCGGAACCATTATATCCGGCGAAAGACAGATGTCAGTCTCCACCTTCCTCTTGTAAATCTCGCCGGTGGCAAGCGCCCCCCTGGCAAAGTTCTGCAGCAGAGGCTCAACCGCAACAGCCTCAAGAGTCTGCCGCCAGTCAGTATTGTTGAGCTTCACGTAGTTGATAAGGTCATTGATCATGCTCTCAAGGGAATCAGCCTTGTCATGTATTATAGAAAGAGACTTCTTTATGGAATCAATATCCCCCACAACCCCGTCGGTAATAGCCTCGGTATATCCCTTTATCAAGGCAACAGGAGTACGCAGGTCATGGCTTATACCCATTATGAATTTAGTCCGCCTTTCCTGGGCATCCTTCAGCGAGACTCGCATCTTCTCAAGCCCCTCCGCAAGAGAAGTAATCTCGTTGGAATTCCTGCTGCCGTTTGGCGTAGTAATCTTGGTGTCAAGCTGACCGCCAGCAATCTTCTGGGTACTTTCCTCAAGCAGTGTTATAGAAGAAAAGACAGTCCGCGAAAGACCTATGACAATTGAGATACAGCCCGCCTCAAAGAGACACAAAAGCAGAAATGCCGTAACATAAACAGGCTTACGGAAACGTTTCTTGGCATCAGGAACCTTTACACGCCCGATTATAAGCATACGGTGGCGCCTGTCCTCCTCAGTGTGTCCCTCATATTTGTGCCTGTGCGAAAGCTTCGGCGACTGAAACTGATAGTCGTACACCTGGCTGGAATTCTGCACGAATTCAAAGAACTCCTTGGGGTCAACATAGCTGCCGGTAGCCAGTTCCGGAATATTCGACACAAGGATGCGGCAGTCATAATAAATGGCGATCTGCATGTTCGGAGGCACATCCTCAAGAATCCTCCTGACCAGTTCCCAGTCATTTTCGTCAAGGTCAAAGTTCGAGATTTTCCTTATTTCCTTGTAGCCCTTCAACAGGAAACGCTGCGGCGAAGTCATATAGTGATACACCGGAAGCATCACCACTATGAACAGAGGGACAACAATAATGCAGAGAATAAGCAGGTTGAACTGCGACCTGATTTTCATACCAAGCCCCCGTCCCTACCGGTCATGGCGGTCAAAGCGGTACCCCATCCCGAACATGGGAGTGATGAACTTGGGATGAGAAGAATCTTCCTCAATCTTCTTGCGCAGACGCTGAACATAAACCGCAACGGCAGTCACATCGCCGTACTGGGTCTTCCACACACTGTTGTAGATTACCTCAGGGCTAAGCGGTTCCCCGGAATGCCGCACCAGGAACTCCAGCACCTCGTACTCCTTTGTGGAAAGCGGAATCTTTTCCGGTCCCTTCTTGAGAACGCAGCTGTTGCAGTAAAGAGTGTAGGGTCCGAACGTGATAGTCTCCTCCACAGAAGCCTCAGTGGCAGAAAGCCTGTCAAGCTTGGCCTGGACACGCGCAACAAGAACCCTTGGACTGAAAGGCTTTGTGACAAATTCGTCGGCACCGTACCCAAGACCGGCAATAATATCCTCGTCGTCATCGCGGGCAGAAACAATTATCACAGGAATCGTAGGCTTATAGACATCGCGGAATTCCTTAAGGAATTCAAGACCGCTCATACCAGGCAGGTTGAGGTCAAGAAGCACAAGATCCGGCTCGTACCCTTCCCTCAATTTCTCAAGGGCAGTCTCCGCAGTCTCGCAGGCAGTACAGACAAAACCGGCATTTTCCATATACATAGTGATAAGCTGGGCCATCTCGGGCACATCTTCAATAACAAGAATCTGACTCTTCATATTTAACAGATTAATCCCATTTTAGATAAAAAACCATATTTTTTTTGTTATATTTTAAATGATTTTAATTCAATAACGCATTTTTATCAAGCATTACTCAAAACAGCCATGTCACGGGCGTATCCGGCATAAATGTCGGCCGGGCTTTGCGGGGTTCCGGTCGCAGGGCTCCCTACATTGCTGCGCAACCGCCTGCGGCGGCCCCTCCAATCCCTTACGCGAAAAATTTTGAAAAAACTTTTTTTTTCTTATTCCGACCAGAAGGCCCGGGTACCGTCAGGGTTCCGCGCGTACTCCA
>CAMNHD010000352.1 GCA_946538875.1 uncultured Treponema sp. | reverse complement strand
TTCGCTCAGGTGCTCGTAAGATATAAATGGAATTGGCAGCGCCATGGAAAGATCATCTACGGTATTCTCGTCAAGACCGTAGATGATGCCTTCCACTGGCCCCACCAGCACGTTCGCATCAATTTTGACAAGGTCCTGGGCAAATGCTCCGCCTGACACGCACATTGCAATAAGTATAGCCACAAATGTTTTTTTCATAATCGACCTCCTAAAAAGTCTCTTGGGTAACTTTGGAAACAAGGTTCCTAAAGCTGTGTTTCAAATCTAATTTTTTCAAGCTCAGCAATCTGGCCGGCTTGGACTGAATATGTTTTTCAAGAAAACACTGCAGTTTGTTTTTTGAAAAACCCGGACTGCCGCGGAAGCCTTCTGCTCCCTGACCTGCCTTTAATGTCGCACAGGAATGCCGATAAAGCAAGGCTTGAAAGGGGTGTTTGTGACCAAGGTCATGGGCTTTTGTGACCTTGGTAATCGAATTCAGGCTGAAAATTACCATAGTCATATTATGGGAAATGCGTTTTTTTGCGGTTTTTGAGGCTTGGAAATAGAAATTAAAAGTGCCCATTATTGCATAATATTCAAAATTGGATTATTCTGTGGCTATGAATGTATTGGCTGCCATTTGCCTTTGTTTTATACCGTTGGCGGCGGTGTTCGCGTGCATGGTGATTTTAGTACGCGGTTTTAAAGTAAGTTTTGGTTTATTGTCTTGTTTTTTGGGGCTTCTGGCTCTTATTCCTATTGCACTAATTCAGCACTTTATTTATAATGAGGTAATTCCACTGCCGGTATTTACAGGAAGCCTGGGCGTAAGTCTTGTGTTCCTTCTTTTCAAGTATATTTTGGTAACAGGTCTTGTGGAAGAGGGCATCAAGATGCTTCTTATGTTCGTTCTGCCCGTCAGGAAAAACAATGTCAAGCCGGCTGAGTTTTTCTGTTATGCTGTTCTTTGCGGTCTGTCACTTGCATGCTATGAGTCGCTGATTTATCTGATTGGCGGCAAAAACTGGCAGATGAGGCAGTTTACGGCGGTTCCCCTGCATGTTGTCTGTGCCGGGCTGAGCGGTCTTTTTGTTTACTGCGCAAAAAACAAGGTTTCAATGTTTTCATCGTTTGTGTTTGCTGTGCTGTTCCATGGTGTATATAATTACTTTGCAAGCAGGGACGGTTTCATATTTGCTTTTTCAATTATTGTGCTTTTGGTTGCCGCAGTTGAATGCCGTCTGCGCTATTCTGCGGTCAAAGAAGGATTTGCTAAGACGAATCCCGGGTCTGCCACTCAGTACCGGGATGATCGGATAGATAGAAATGTTGATAGAGGAGTTACATCGGAAATGTCACAAAACAAAATCAAGGGATTTTTTGGCAAGGTGTTGGGCTGGTTCAAGAAGGACGGAGAGGCTAAGACCGTCAATCAGAATGATTCGCTTCCTGAGCAGACTGTGTTTGGAGGTCACTCAGAGGATAAGACTGTTGTCCAGGAGCCTGCCCGTGAGACTGTAAAGACTGCCGAGACTGTGGCTGTGACCGAGGCAAAGACTGGCGGTGACAAGACTTTGGTTGATGATGGAAGTGAAGATGCTGTTGCCGAAGAACCAAAGAAGTCGTTTGACTTTTCTTCTCCGCTGCCGGTGATTACGGATTTGTTCGAGGATGATGTGAGCTCTGCCGACCAGGTGGAGCCTGATACAGTAAGCCTTTCCGAGATTGAAGAGAAGATTTCTGAAAAGGCTGAGGAAGTTGAAAAGACAGTTGCGGCTGTGGAAACTGTTGCAAAGACAGTGGAAAAGGCCGATGACAGTGCTGCCGAGACTGCTGCACCAAAGAAGCGCGGAAGAAAGCCAAAGGCTGCTGTTGAAGCTGAAACTGCCGATGAGACCGCTGCACCAAAGAAGCGCGGAAGAAAACCAAAGGCTGTTGTTGAAGCCGAAACTGGCGCCGCAGAAAAAACTGCCGCAAAGAAGACAACTACAAGAAAGGCTGCTTCTACAACAAAGACAAGCACTGCCAAGAAGACTACTGCAGAAAAGCCTGCTGAAAAAAAGACAGGCACAAAGGCAGGTACAACAAAGGCTGCCGCAGAAAAGAAAACCACTGCCACCAAGACTACAGCCGCCAAGAAGACAACTGCCAAGGCTACTGCCACAAAGACAACAAAAGCTTCTACAGCAAAGACTTCTACTGCAAAAACCACAAAGGCTGCTGCAGAAAAGAAGACCACTGCTGCCAAGAAGACTGCTGCAAAGTCAACCACAGCAAAAAAGACGGCAACTAAGAGCAGCAAGTAAGCTGATTTCCTGTTGTTGAAAGAGTCCCCGGTCTGCTGCCGGGGATTTTTTGTTTTAAATATGAAGGAAATTGAAGAAGTACGGAAAGCGCCGTGAAAAAAGCCTGTAGCCCTTGCCATTATGTTGCCCTGTATCCCGTGTGAAAAATAATCTGTGTGAAATCTTCCACAAGTGCCCGCTGAATGCTATAATGGCGGTATGATAAAGGCTCAAATTAATGATGATGAACTGAATGCTCATTTGGCCAGGCTGCCAAAAGACGAAATGGTTGTGTTTGTTATGGCCGACGGAAGGGCAAGGGGTGCCCTTTTTCACGGGACGCGTTTTGTAAACCAGATGCGTGCCCAGCACAATCTTGGCATTCTGGAAACAATGGTGCTTGGTCAGGCAAGTCTCTGCGGAGCGATGCTTCTTCCCACAATGAAGGGAAAGGAACATCTTGTCTGGCGCTATGAAGTGGACGGACCTGCCCAGGGATTTTCTGTGGAAGCAGACTCGACTGGTTATGTGCGCTCGTACCTGTTTACCGAGCATATTCCGGTGGACAAGCCTTTGGAAAGCTG
>CAMNHD010000351.1 GCA_946538875.1 uncultured Treponema sp. | reverse complement strand
AAAAACGGGGATGCTCCGGTGATCTTTCATGATCACTGCAGCATCCCCGCTGTTTTCATTCTGTTTTACTTTATATATAGCTTTTGAAATTCATTTTCAGACACTTTTTTGCAATAATGTTTTGTTATGATGAAATTATTCTTTTGGCTTATAATTCTTAGTGATTTTGTTTTTCAAAAGTTGAAGAAAATTGAAGTTGTAAAAGCTCATAAAAGTTTCTTAATAAAAACTTGTTCTGCCATTTTTTGCGTGTTATAATTTTCAATTGGAGGCAGATTATGGCATCTAGAAAAATTTTCCTCATTATGTTCTTTTCTTTTGTATTTCTTTCCTTTGGAAGCGCAAAAACTATTCTTCTGCAAAGCAAATCCAACATGGATGGTTCAGAAAATGTTTCTCTTTACATAACAGATGAAAATAAGTATCTGATTATTTGCCATACAATGGAGCTGTATTATTATGGTTATGATGAGTCTAGAGGAGATGCTTACAAATTTTATAAAGTTCTAGCTTCATTTATGAATGATGATGGATTGCCTGCTTATGTTATAGATTATTTTGATTCTTGTGTGGACAAAAGTAAAGGAGAAGTAAAAAATGGGCATTTGTATTATAGGTTTTTGGATTCATTTTACTGGATGATAATGGATCTTTGTTATAAAAAAGAAAGTGCAGGGGACTTAAAAGCCTTTAATGGACTTTCTTCTGAAAAAATAATTACCAATGCATATGATACAAAAAAAATTACTCCTCATACATTTAATATGGATGACGACTTTTCAAAGCATGTAAAGATTGTTTACATGACAACTGGTGACAGGCCGTCTAACAGCTCAACAAAGGAAATGCTGGCAAAGCTCAACAAGATTCTTACGGAAAAAGTAAACGCCGAGCTTGAGATTCACTACATTCCTTGGACTAACTACCTGACTAACTACAACCTGACCCTTGCTACTATGGACGGAACTGTAGACCTGGTTGGTACATCTTCAGACTGGCTGGACGCATGGAAGAACTCCAAGAATGGGGTATTCTTTGAACTGCCGGAATCTGCTTTGCAGAAGTATGCTCCAAAGACATGGAATTCTGTTCCGAAAGAGCACTGGGATATGTGTAAGTACAACGGTCATATCTATCTTATGCCGGAAGACAACTATACACAGTGGATCAACCACGGCTTTGTGTACCGCGGCGACTGGGCACGCGAAGCCGGTTTTGCAAACGGCGTACACAGCTGGGAAGACCTTACCGAATACCTGCGCTGGGTAAAGGCAAACAAGCCAGGGGTTATCCCTTGGGATTCAAACGGTGCATGGTCGACATACCATGCTGAAGGTTACATCCAGTCAAAGACTGACTATGTTGCCCTTGAGGGCATCGATTCGTTCTTTATGTACGGTGTGAGCCGCCACGATCTTAAGACAATCTACTCTCCCTTCCTGGAGGGCAGGGAACTTGTAGACTATGCAAAGATGATGAAGGAATGGGACAAGATGGGTGTCTGGAAGACAGATGTTCTTAACAACACTTCAAGCAACCGCGACGAGTTCTACCTTGGCCAGACAGCCATGGATCAGAGCAATACTCAGACATGGTACACAAGTGTCCGCCCGGAGATGGACACAAGGCAGCCTGGGTCTGATGTTCTTTTCTTCTGGTTCGGCGAAGAGTCTGGAAACGTAACTGCAATGACAATCACTCACGGTGCCATGGCAATTTCTGCCGGTTCAAAGAACCCTGCCCGCGCACTTGCAGTCTATGACCTTCTCCGTAACGACAAGGAATGCTATGACCTGATGAACTATGGTATCCTTGGCAATCAGTACATTCTTGTTGAAAAGGACGGAGAGACATACCGCGACCGCCCGGAGGGATTTGACTATAAAAAATCAATAGTGACTAATTTCTGGTGGGGACGCAACTACGATCTGGAAATCCGCGACATCAATAGTGCCTGGGACAAGTATGATGAAATCGCAGCTGTCTACGACAAGGTAAAGATTCCATATCCTTATGGACAGATTGTTTGGGAAGTAGACTCAATCAGGGCTGAGCTTTCCAACATCTCTGATGTCTGGGCAAACTACATGGGACGCATCTGCTACGGTAAGTTTGAAGATGCCGACAGGTTTGTTGCAGAATTTCGAACCGCATTATGGAAAGCTGGAATAAACAAAGTCATTACAGAACTACAAAGGCAACTTGATGAGTTTAACAGTAAATAACTTTGCAAGAAATTTATCTTCCTTCTTGGTTTCATTAAATTGTGTAAATTGCAGTAAAGGCTTACTTTTTCTTAGGGTAAAAAAAAGTTTTCAAATAGTGGAAAATTGTATTGTTTTGCAGATTTATCTTATGAAAAACGGCAACGCCTACCAGTGGGGCGTCAAATGTTGGCGGTGAGATGTTCGGTATGGAGGAAAAATCACTCCTGGCCCGGCATGGAGCCGGCACGGCGAAGCCGTGAGTCCGAAGGACCGACCCTAAGGGAGCGGCGGAACGCCGGTGACGGGTGCAAGGTTCTCTTTGCAAAGCCTCTGCTCTTTTGGGGAGAGAGGACGCCACATAGTTATTATGATTAGACACAAAAAAACGCTTCCTGGCATTTTTTGCTGCTCACTTGACCTTTTGGGATTTTTTGTAATAAAATAAACGAGTTTGCAAAAAGTGGAAAATTGTAACTTTTTTTGCGGATTTTCCTTTTTCCTATAAAACGGAAGCTAGACGAAGCTAAAGGAGCTTGTGATGAAGTTTAATTTTAGAAAAATCATAGTTTTATTCAGCCTTTGTGCCTTGGGGCTTGGAAGCAGGGTTTTTGCCCAGCAGATTACAAAGTTTGCGGTGGTGGACACTTCC
>CAMNHD010000350.1 GCA_946538875.1 uncultured Treponema sp. | reverse complement strand
ATGATAACGAGACAAAGTTCAAGCTTACTGGCTCAGGAAAAGTAAGCGGAGGTAAATACACTGGCGATTTCAAGGCTACTGTTGACGGCGAAAAGATAAACTTTACAATCAAAGACTTTAAATTCGATGACTTTTACAAATCCAAGCTCAACGGAACCATCACCTTTGCTGTTCCTGATGAAATTGCAGACTCACTTTCTTACAGAACCGGAAACTCATTTGCTTCAGTACTTAAGAATCTCACGGTTGAGTTGACAGCCCATGCTGGTGTCGGAGACAAACAGTCAGACGTGGAACTTTCCCTTCTTTCCGACAAGGCAAAACTTATTACATTCAAAGCCTCCGGCATGGACAAGAAACCTGATTTCAAGGTTCCGGAAAATACACTTGACATTGATGATGTCGAAAACTTTGAATCCTTGCTCACTAATGCTGACTTTGCCGGTCTTGTAAACCGGATGAAAGCAGCAAAGATTCCTGAAGACTATACAGCCTATGCCAATTCAGAAAGTGTTCTTGATCTTATTGAAGATATTGGCGAATCCATAGCCGCAAGGAAGCGGAACAGTTACTATGACGACTATGACGACTATTCTGACTATGATGAAGATTACGGTTATGGTTATGGCGATGACGAAGATTATGGTTACGGTTATGACGATGATGAAGATGATGATGACGGCGACGACTGGTGGGGAAGCTACAGCGGAGAAGACTGGTAGGTCTCTATCATAATGGAACTGGCACTTTCAGGAATTAAAAAAGCGTTCGGGGCAAAAAAAGTTCTGAATGACATTTCTCTAAGTGCCGTTTCCGGCGAATGTATTGGCATACTCGGAGCCAATGGCTCCGGGAAGTCTACGCTTCTTTCAATATTATCAGGCATTACTTGTGCAGACTGTGGAAGTTTTACGCTGGACGGCACTGACCTTTTCAGACAAAGGAATCTTTCTCATTATATAGCTTATGTTCCTCAGAACAATCCGCTTGTGGAAGAATTGTCTGCCTATGACAATCTTCGCCTGTGGTTTACACGGGAACAGATTGCACAGGCTCTAGACGGGGGAGTTCTTGACCTTCTTGGGATAGGAGCTTTTCTGAAGACACCGGTCAGAAAAATGTCCGGCGGTATGCAGAAGCGGCTTTCGATTGCGTGCGCAATGTCAAAGTCCCCGCCGGTTCTGCTTTTAGACGAGCCATCCAGTGCCCTTGACCTTGTCTGCAAGGAAAGTCTTTATTCTTATTACAGGGCATTCAAGCAGCGCGGCGGAATAATACTGATTGTTACCCACGACACCGAGGAACTGGACCTCTGCGACCGATGTCTGATACTCAAGGGCGGAGTCCTTACTCCATACAAATATGACGGTGACTCCAGCCGCCTTGCATCCCTGCTCTAGTTTGTTCACAAGATGTTTTTCAAATACCTTCTGATTAATATTAAACGTATGCTCAGGCTGCTTCCCTCACTTTTAGCAGTGAGTCTTTCTGTCTGTGTTTTGACAGGAGGTGCTGCCCTTCTGTTTTTTGGAAGGAACGGTCTTTCTTCCGACAAAAAACGTTACTCGATAGCACTTGTAGGTGATGTTGACAATCCCTACATTGAGTTTGGGCTAAAGACGCTTAAGGCCCTTGATGACACTGAATTCATCATAGATCTTAAGCTGTGCTCCGAGAAAGAGGCCCGTTCACTGCTGCGTAATAAGCAGATTGCGGCTTATGTTGTAATCCCCGAAGGCTTTATCCAGGCAGTTGAGCGTGGAGAAAACACAGAGAGGGTCACTTATGTGACTCAGCTTGGACAGAGGGGAATAGTGGATATGCTCAAGGATCAGATAGCCGGCATCGTGTCCACTCTTATCATACACGCCCAGAGCGGCATCTTTGCCATGGAGAGCCTTGTTTACGGTACTCCGGAACAATACAATATTCAAAAATACAATATAGAGCTGAATGTCAAGTATCTGGACTGGGCATTCAACCGCACAGACTTCTGCACCGTGACGGAAAAGGGCTTCTCTGACGGTATGAGCTACAACCTCTATTATTCAGTAGGAATAATGCTGATGTTTCTTCTGTTGTCAGGGCTTACATTCAGTACATTCTTTACCCGGCGCAATAATGCTCTATGCAAAATAATCAAGGCCCACGGGCTCGGGGCATTGAGACAGGTTCTGGCTGAATATATTGTCTACCTGCTCCTTGCTTTGGTGTCGATAGCAGTTCTATGCGGGCTTTTTGGCATTTTGATTTCAACTGGTAAGTTCTCCCTGTCTGAATGGGACTATCTTTCAGCAGGCCGTCAGATATTCAAGATGTTCTCGATACTGGTACCCGCTGCCATCATGATTTCTGCCATGCAGTTTCTCTTCTTTGAACTCACCAGTTCTGTGATAAGCGCCAGTGTCATTCAGTTCACAATCATACTGGTGTCGGCATATCTTGGCGGTTACTTTTATCCGCTCAGTTTTTTCCCTGAGAAAATGCAGGCTTTATGCGGATTACTTCCCGCAACCGTGGCATTGGATTTTTCACGGAATCTAGCCATGGATGATTATAATCACTGGCTTTCTTTGGGGATTGCCATCTATTCACTGGCTTTCTTCGGGGTGGCGGTTTTAGTCCGTGCATCGAAGCTTGAGCACAAATTGGGAAGGCTCAGATGAAATCAAGATTGCTCACATGGTATGCTCTTCTATGCAAGAGACTTTTCAAAGTACCCAGCTTTATAGTTATATTGGCTCTGCTACCCTGCATCATGTTTGCAAGCCGTTACATGGATTCCAAGAACAGTGGTATTCTGACTATTGCGGTATGCTTTGACCCGTCAGACAAATTGAGTTCGGACATAATTCTTTC
>CAMNHD010000349.1 GCA_946538875.1 uncultured Treponema sp. | reverse complement strand
GATTTTAGTCTTGGAAAGAAAACTCTCGGACAAAGAGTTTCACTCATGGGACTGATTCTATTGCTCAATAGTCTGGTGCCTCTATCACTTATAGGTGGATGCGCTGCCTTGTTCATTATAGAAAGGAGAAGCAAGCATGAAAAAAATCTCTCTTAAGAAAGGAATCCTCTTGTTCTATGCATTTGATGCACTGCTTTTGGTTATACTGATAGCCGCAGTCCTGCCTCTTGCCAACAAAAGAAGCGTCGCGGAAAAGTCGCTTTCTGCTCTTCTAAACGTAAATTATGCCCCCGACGTGGACACTATATATATAAGCACACCGGGAACATCCGGCAGGGAATCGGTGACACTGTATAAGACTGGTTCGGTGTGGAGCGGAACAGATTCCGCCAGTGGAGACAAAATCAGCTGGCCTGTTCAGCCGCAGAATGTTGCAAGACTCATGGAAAAGGCAACAGAGCTGGTAAGCCTGGAGGCAAAGGCCGGGACCCTTGATTCATGGGAAAAACTCGGAGTTGACGAGGAACACTGCATTCAGCTCACATTCCTGAGTTCAGGGAGCAATATACTCTCATCCTTATATTTTGGCCAGCAGGACAGTCTTTCATCCACGATAGCAGTACGGACATGGAAAGGAAAGACTGTCTATTCCGCACCGGACTCAATCGCCACATATTTAAATGCACAGACATCCTTTTGGTGCGACACCAGCGTATATCCCCAATGCGTCACCTCATATTCCGCCGCCAAGACACAGCAGTTTCTCCGCAGGGGAGTCCTGACCGATTTGTTCCCCGCCGCCCACCTTGAGCCAAGCGCAACAATACGGAAAATCTTCGAGTCAGGGGCAGAAGCATATCTGGCCGCATATCAAAAGGACAGTGAGTATATAATCATACCGGTTTTCAAAGCCTCGCCGGCCTGCACACCGCAGGAAAAATCAGTGATAGAATCATTCAATTACCGCTACTCAGTCAGCGACTGGACATTTAATAAACTGCTGGAGGAACAATAATGGCATGTCAAGCTCTCAATGACTTCAACAAATGGGTTGACCAGTACCTGAATTTTGAAAAACTGCCCCAGAAGAACATATTCTGGCTGGACACAATGCAGTTCCTTTGCTCCAGGCTGGATAACCCGCAGAACAGTGTGCCGTCAGTCCATGTGGCAGGTTCAAAGGGAAAAGGGTCTGTCTGTCAGATGATTTCAAGAATACTCACCGCAGCAGGAAAGCGCACCGGAGTCTATTCTTCCCCGCACATACTGGACTTCTCGGAAAGAATAGGCACCCCTGAGGGACCATTCTCGCCGGAAGTCTACCAAAAGTCATGCCGGAAAGTTATGGAGACAGTACAGTCCATTCCGCCCTCAGAGTATCCGGGGAATCGTCCGCTCACATGGTTCGAGCTGGTCACACTGCTTGGAATGCAGTGCTTCAAGGATGCAGACTGTGACTGGGCCGTATACGAAGTGGGGCTTGGCGGAAGGCTTGATGCCACCAATGTCATAGAGCCGGAGGTCTGCTGCATAGGACCTATAGAGCTTGAGCACTGCGAGTTTTTGGGCAATACAGTCGAACAGATAGCTGCCGAGAAAGCCGGGATAATAAAGGAAGACGTCCCGGTAATAGTAGCCCGGCAGACTCCCCCGGTACGCAAAGTATTCCAGGACATAGCCCTTGAACGTCACGCACCCCTGTACTTTATAGACGACATAGCCCGCACAAGCGTACTTGGCTATACGGCAGAGTCCGGTACCGAAGGCATGAAAATCCGCATAGAATCCCCGTATTTCTCCAGGCCGATCGAGACCGTCATGCCATTGTTGGGAGATTTTCAGGCACAGAACGCAGCACTTGCCTCCGTTGCAGCAAAACTCCTTTATCCGGAACTTGAAGAATCAGTGATAGAGGAGGGTCTCTCCAGGTCCCGACTTCCGGGAAGATTCGAAATCTGCCGGAACAGCCTTCTGTCCAAGTGGCCCGGCATTCCCTTTGCAGTGCTGGATGGTGCGCATACCGTCAATTCGGTGACATTTACCCTGGACACCTTTGAAGCCCTGTATGGAATCAATGCCAGAACATGCATCCTATTTGGCTGCGCTGCGGACAAGAATGTGGAGCACATGGCAAAGGCCGTAAAGGCAAGACTTGCAGGCTTTATGGATGAGAGGGGACAAAAGAATATATTTCTTACCAGACCGGGAGAAGTAAAGAGCGCAGATCTTGAGCGCATGGAAAAAGCCTTTGCCGCTGTGAATGCCGGATACACCATGATTCCGGATTACAGGGAGGCAATTTCCATGGCACTTGACTATGCCGGCCGCAACAAGCTGCCCCTTCTGGTAACAGGCTCATTCTACCTTGTTGCGGAGGTGAAAAAGTTCCTAGAGCTGCAGGTGGGTTGAGAAAACTCCGCTGAAGATATACTTCTGGGCGTAGGTCTGATCAAAGAATGACCTTACGTCCGCACATGCACTGAGCCCGAACTGGACCTTCCAGGCATGGAAGCTTATGCCGGCATAGACCTGTGGCTGAATTCCCGAGAAGTCCCATTTTCCGTCAGAGTAAGTCTTGCTGAAACCATCATTTGTGACCGTACCGTCATCGCTCTCGTTCTGATTGCAGGCATTCTTGATTTCATCGTCATCGCTGTCCGTGGAAGTGTCGTAAGACCATGCCCATTTGGTAGTGGTGTTGGAGACAATTCCCCTGGCACCCGCAAAGAGACTGATTTTACTCCAGGTCTTGGAAATCTGGAGCTGGGCAAAAGCAACCTGTGTAATGTAACTGAGCTTGATGGCAGCATCAGTTGTCTGGGTCCATTCCTGTGTGCCGTTGCCTATTTTCTCGGAATTG
>CAMNHD010000348.1 GCA_946538875.1 uncultured Treponema sp. | reverse complement strand
CGGCGTGCTTACCATCTGCCGGGAACAGTTGACAATTCCGTTCCGCGTGCTTACCATCTGCCCGAAGCGTCAGGCAATACCCCGAAGCACACTTCACTTAACCCCGCACGACTAGTTCTTTCAGCCCTCAGTGCCGTCATACTGTCCTTAAGTCCGCTTGCAGACCGCTGCTACATTCCCGAACACGATCCTCCCTACAGCTATTACCGCAAAGTGGCCCAGCAGATTGAACTGGACGACGACAGCCTTCTCATAGCCCATCTGGGGCTGAACCACGTGTACACATACTACATGAACCTGCGCATGGCACTGAATTACAACGTTGATTTCCCCATGCCCGTGGACAAGGTGTGGCGCCTGGCTTACGGGGCAGACTACTACCTGGTGCGCAGCCGTTTTCCGGAAATGTCGGACAAAGACTTTTCCCTGCTTGCCCGTCAGATAGACTCAAACTACCTGCTCATAAGGGAATCCCTCTGGAAAAGCTACCTTGAGCGCGAAGAGCCGGAACTTTCTCAGACCTTCATGAACTGGTTCAACCCGCACACAAACAGGCCGAAATTCATCAGAAAAAAATTCAAAAAAAAACTAAAAATTTTTGATTAACCTGTTGACACAAA
Source organism: uncultured Treponema sp. (assembly GCA_946538875.1). The sequence continues at coordinate 2,241 of CAMNHD010000348.1, read as the reverse complement.
ATCTAGAATACGCTATATTAATCTTACATTGCATTCCCCGATTGTGTAATGGTAGCACCTCAGATTCTGGTTCTGATTGTGGGGGTTCGAATCCTCCTTGGGGAACTAAAAAAAAGCTGACCGCTTGGCCGGCTTTTTTTTACGGTTGGTTCGTCTATCGGCTAGGACGAGAGATTCTCAATCTCTAAAGATGGGTTCGACTCCCATACCGACTATCCTTAATGACCTGGTTTTATGCCGGGTCTTTTTTTATTTCCGGAGCACACATCACCGCTGACCCGCTTTCCGCGGTTCCGGGCACAGCCCTCCATTACGGCCCCGGCCGTAACACTCCTTCACTGCGTTCAGTCGTGCCGCTCCAATCGGGGCTATTAGGCTAAAAAAAAGGAACCCTGAATACCGTTCAGGATTCCTCATGCAAAGCGCCATATTTTTACAGGACTGCCCGTCAGGCCTTAAACCTTGAACTGGTCAATCTCAGTGCTTATGCGGCTGATTGCCTGCTTGACATCGTTTGTCACATCGCTTAAAGAGTTCCCCGTCTCGTTTATCTTGGTGGCACCGGCAGCCATCTCGTTCATGCTCTGCTTCATCATACTGGTTGCATCCTGGAGCTGCCGGATTTCCTCAAGAATCATCCTGTTTCCTTCCTGCATTTCCTGTGAGGCGTTCTTTACCTCAAGCGAGCTGTCATTCATGGTCTTAAGGGTACCGCTGATCTGCCTTGAGCCTTCATTCAGTTCCTTCATGGCGGCGCGTATCTGCTCTACTAGCTGGTCGGTGCTCTGTATTCCGCTGGAAACAGTCTTCAGGGCTTCGCTGGACTCAATCGATGCGCTCACCACATTTTTGATGGAGTCACGGATTTTGGAAAGCTGGTCACGGATTGTCTTTGACTGGCTGCCGGAAGTCTCGGAGAGTTTCCTGATTTCGTCCGCAACAACAGAAAAGCCTCTTCCTGCATCCCCTGCGTGTGCTGCTTCAATTGCGGCGTTCATTGCCAGAAGGTTTGTCTGACTTGCTATGCTGGATATAGCCTTGTTTGCGTTGGCAAGAGCCGCCGACTGTTCCTCAATCTCCTGCACCCTGCGGTTCACATCCTGCTGCTTCTGGAAACCTGTCTGTGCGTTTTCCTGGAGCTGTTCAAAGGAAGAAGCCATTTTTTCAACACTTGAGTTGACGGCGGATATGTTGCCTATCATCTGTTCTACTGCCGCGGAGGCTTCCACAATGCCCTCGGACTGGTTTTCTATCATTGTGTTCAGCGAACCGATGTTGGAGGCGATTTGGTTCACGGCACCCGCAGTCTGGTCGACGCTGCGCCCCTGGTTTGTTATCTGCGAGTGTATTGAGTCGATGTTGGCAAGAATCTCGGTTATGGCACTGGACGTGTCTTCGCTTATCACGGACATGTTTTTGCCCTGTTCCTTCAAGTTGTTGTTGGAGTCCTTGACCGAGGTGATGATTGACTGGAGCTTTCCGCTGAACTGGTTGAAGTTCTTGACCACCTGACCTATTTCGTTGTTGGTGCTCACGTTGATTCTCTTGGTAAGGTCCGCGTCGCCCGCAGAAATATCCTTGAGGGTCTTCTGCACGGAAATCAGAGGCTTTATCGTGGACCTCATCACTATGATGATTGTGCCCAGGACAAGGAGCAGAAGAGCCAATGTTATCGGGACTATGAGCTTAATCGCGTTACCGGTGACCTTATGCACTGCCACAAGGTTCTTTCCCATGAAAATCATGCCGGTGATTGTGCCCCTGTCGCTTTTCAGGGGAATGTAACGGCTTACAAAGGTTTCGTTTCCTATGCGCGAAGTTGTCGCAAGGATTTGCCCGTTCTGCAGGACCGTCTTTCCCACGCTGTCGTTGTCAAGGCGCTGCCTGGCGCTGAGAGTGGTGGAGATGCAGTTCTGTCCCTGGAAAACCGCAAAGTCATTGTTGTAGCTTGTTGTCACAAGTTCAGCAAGTTCGTCATTGGCAAGATTGTACCCGGTGATAATAGCACCGCAGATTTTTCCGTCAACCCTGCACGGCACTCCGCAGAGCATTGAGTAGGGGAGCCAGCTTTCAGACTCGTATGTGAGGGGGCTGTCGTCCCCGGAAAGAGACCGTGAAACTACTTCAAGTATGGAAGCGTCGCGTCCCACACCCTTGTTTCCGGCAATAATCTTACCCTTGGAATTGGTCACGATAAAAATGTCAACCCCGGAGTTTATAGCTTCTCCGCCAAGAGTCGCA
>CAMNHD010000347.1 GCA_946538875.1 uncultured Treponema sp. | reverse complement strand
ATAAGGCTTTCCGCAACCATAAGGCTCCATCAGCTGAGTGACAGTCTGCCTCCTGTTGACTCGGGAGTGCTCATGCTCTACAACACAGGAAACTTCCGAAGCGCCGCCACAAGGAATTCCATACTCACCTACCAAGACGCAAAGCCCTACCTCAAGGGACTCAAGGACTACGCACTCCCCCTTTCCGCCGCATTCCCAAACTTCAGCTGGACCCTGCGCTACCATGACGGGAACTTCAGCGGCATATACTACGGCACGGAGAATCCACTCACCCAGGAGGAAAAGGATTCCGGCTGGCTGGACAGGCACGAATACGCCGACATAAAGGAAATATTCAGGGTCAGGAAGGAGATAAAAAAACTGAGGAAGGATGTCCTGTCTCAGACAATAATCTACGACCTCAACTCAAGAAACCTATCAAACCTAAAGGAGAATGATTATGAAAGAATCTGGAACTGACAAGAAAAACTGTCCGGGTAAAAAAACAGGCAGGTTCATGGCCAGGATGACGGCAAAAGCCCTGGTTCTGGGGGCCATGCTCCTGGCAGGCGGCACACAGTCACACGCATGCGGTCCGTGGTACTTTACCCCCCTGGATCTACCGCCGCTCTACACATACGCACAGGGCTATGATTCCCCGGTCTATTCAGCAGTGAATTACCTTAAGATTGACGCTTATGACGAATATGTATCAGGCGAGGACTGCAGAAAGAAATACCCCGGCTATTACAGGACTCTTGCAGAATTCGGCGAAACCGAAACTCCTGCCGAAGCAATGGGGGAATGGTACTACCCTGAGCCGGGCGAGACAGAACGCTGGAAAGAAAGCAGCCGTGAACTGATTGAGGCCTGTATAAGAAATACGGCAGGAAAAGAAGCCGGAATCTACGCCTACAAGGTGCTCAAGCATTTCTACTGGACGGACAGCAGGAAAGAGGCAGACTCTTTTTGGGCTTCCCACCACAAGGATTTTGAGGACAGCGAATTCGCATCCATGTGCACAAGCCTCTACGCAGGTATTCTTCTGAACAATGGAGAGCGCAGCCGCGCATTGAACCTGTATGCGGATGCCGGAGACCTTGACAGCCTTACTGTATTGGGGGCAGTTTCAAGCAACAGCGGCAGCACCTTTATAAAGGACCTTTTCAACAGAGACTCCAACCACCCGCTCCTTGCCCCACTGCTCCAGAAATACGCGCTTTATTCAGCAGGGGCTGCAAACCCCAGACGTGAGTCAAAGCTCAAGGAAGACCGTGAGATGGCCACTTTTGCACAACAGGCTTCATCGTCAAAGACTGTAACGAATCCGCTTATGTGGGCAAACCTGGCGGCGTACCTGAACCTTTACAGCGGAGACAGCAAAAAGGCACAGGATTGCCTTTCCAAGAGCAAGGGACTCAAGGGCAGCAGTTCCGACAGGGATGTTTCCAGAATCCTAAGGCTTGCAGTCTACCTGAACATGCAAAAGAAATACACAAAGGAAGTCTCTGACTACCTTACCTCTGAATTCAAGTGGCTTGAAACTCTCGGCCAGGGCGGAAAGAATGCAGCCGCACGCATTTCGCTGGAAGGCATAATCCCGCTCTACGAAAAAAGCGGAATGCAGTGGGCGGCAGGCCTTCTTTCACAGAGGATAGGAAAGTTTTACCAGGATCCGTTCGACTTTGAAAAAAAGGATTTTGAAAAGAATTACTACACGGAGTTCATGAGTGCCGCAGAAACCGAACGGATGAGATCAGAAACAAAATCAGTCTTTGCCTTTGAGAAATACCTTGCGTCAAAAGTCTCGTTCTCCGAAGGATTCACAGAATATGTGGGTACAAAATACATAAGGGAAGGCAATTTTGAAAAAGCACTTTCCTATCTGGAAAAACTGGACAATACCTTTTGCTATGACAACCGCATGTACTCCGCCGCGCGCTGGTTTGTGGGCGAAAACATCGTGAACAGTTACGAAGCCCACGGTCTCACAGTCAAGAAAATTCCACAGCAGAAACAGGAGCTTCTAAGGCAATGGTCAAAGGAAAAGAACAAAAAGGCCGCCTTCTGCCGCGAAATGATTGAACTCCTTGCGGAATACAAACAGGAATGCAGACAGAAAAGCACTGACAGATTCCTTACAGCCTACCTGCTTGCCGTAAGATACGACCAGGCTTCACATTCAGGCTACTGCTGGTACCTGGTGCAGGACTCCCACAGCACCGGCTTCTTTACAGTAAAGGAAAACCAGCTCTGGTGGGGAGAAACCGGCTGCGACTTCTACCACGCCATGGAAACCGCCGTGGACTTTGAAATGCTGGCCCTTGACTATCTGGCAGTAGCCATGCAGAGTCCTGACAAGAATCTTTGTTCAAACGCCCGCTACGCAAGCAACTTTATCCTGGAAAACACCGACTCCATCCACAGCGGACAATATGCCTCCTACAGGCAGGAAATGAGCGAGAGGGAAAAGCAGTCCGTCCTGAAAAGAGAAAACTCAGCCTGCGACACCCTCAGGAACTGGCTGTAAGCTTTCCAGCATGGACCGTCACCCAGCCCCCTCATGGTAAGGGGGCCACATCAAGCCTGATACCCTACGACAATGATTCTGCAATGCGCAGCTTTGCCACATAACAAAACATAAAAACACCATAAATTTAAAGTCAGGGATTATTGAATTATTAGGAATTACTATAAAACAGGGATTTGAACGTTGCGAAAGGAGGGACTTGAACCCTCACGCCATAAGGCACTAGATCCTAAGTCTAGCGTGTCTGCCAATTTCACCACTCTCGCATAAGCTTTAGGCAAAGCTTTGTAAACAAAGAGTAAGGAATGAGCGATGGGAGGATCGAACTCCCGACCCACAGATTAAGAGTCTGTTGCTCT
>CAMNHD010000346.1 GCA_946538875.1 uncultured Treponema sp. | reverse complement strand
ACCGCGGAGCCTTGCCGTCAACAAACGGCATCCCCTTAGACTGGACAGGGATGAAGTCTTCGCCATCACCGACGAACTCAGAGAGAGCAATCAGGAAAAAATAGATTCACTTGAGCAGATACCACGCTACCTTAAATCCTCGGAAAACAGACAGGCGCTTGTGAACCAGCACAACGGTCTTTACACATTCAGGGTAGCCGCCATCGACAGAGTCGGAAATATAGGTCCGGCCACGACAAGCACCTTCATTCTAAACAAATATATTCCCAGCACCTACATAACCGCAGTGAACTCAAGTGTCGACACATTCGGCGAACTCACCATGGAAATCTACGGAGGCGGATTCACTTACGAAGGCATAATATCCACGGTATACATCGACCGTGACGGTAAAGCGCCTTATGACTACATTCTTTCACTTAACAACAGGAATTTCTCCGTAGCCTCGGACAACCGGATAACAGGTATTGCAGTAAAGAACCTTGAAGCAGCCACTTATAAGGTGGGGCTTATCCATACGGACCGCGGACTAGTTTTTTCCAAGGGTCCCATGCTCACCATAGAGGAATACGGCACCGTCAAACGTTACGTTGGAATGTCTTATCTTCCCAAATGGATTCAAAAACATTTTGACACAGTAAGAAAAATAAATCTTTCCCTCATAGCAGTTATTGTCGTCCTTGTTCTGGCAGGACTTGCCGTAGCGGCAGGAGCCAGAGGTCTTTCAAACACTGCACGGGAAGCCGCAACAGTACATGCAGAAGTCATTGCTCTTATAGAAGGAGATATTATGCCACAGGAAAAGAAACGTAAGACACAAGCCTACAAGCACAGGGGTATAAGCCTGAGATTCAAGCTTATTGCCTATACAATGCTCATCATAATGCTTATAGTGGCGGCCCTTATCGCAACGCTGGGTTACATAATGATACAACGCGAGGAACAGACAAGGATTCAGGGACTCCAGGAGCGTGTAAATGTTGTGCTTGATTCCATAGCTTCCGGTGCAAAGATAAACCTGCCGAATGCAAGTTCAAACCTTCTTGCACTGAGCGATCTCACCGACGAATCGCAGGCTCTCAGCGACGCACAGTATGCCACAATCACAGGCTTGAATCCAGATGTCCAGGACACCAGTCTTGACTATATCTGGGCAACAAATGATCCTGATATTCTTCATAAGATTGAAGGTGATCAGCTTGTCAGGGGTACAAGCAGACTGCAGGTTCCCGGAATTAAAGCCATCACCGAGTCATGCAGTGAGCTGAATTCCAAGGCCTCGGATGCAGTACGGTTTATTTCCCAGCAGATTACAATACTGACGGCAGAAGGTGTCGCCCTGTCCGGGAAAACAGACGAAGAATCCCTAAAACGTCTCCATGAGATTTCCCAGGTCACTACCCAGCTTTCCAACCGTGCAAACCGTTCTCTGGATGCAATAGCAAACAAGGGAATAGGTTCCTTTCCCGCATTCAACACGCAGCAGGTAGATTACGAAAACACAAACTATCTTTTCTACAAGCCGGTTCTCTACAGGCACGGAACAGACCAGACCTATGTCCAGGGAATTGTTTTCGTTGAAATCAGCACTCAGGCACTTTTGGATCAACTGCGCGAGGTCCGCCTTACAATTATAAAAACCTCTGTCGCCGTCATCCTTGGAGCAATACTCATAGGATTCTTCTCTGCAACAATTCTTTCTCTCATTATTGTTCGGCCTATTAACAAACTGGCACGGCATGTTGCCATGATACGCGACACTGACGACAAGGAATCCCTTGCCGGAAAAAGTATCCGCATAAAGAGCAAGGATGAAATCGGTATGCTCGGTGATACAGTGAATCAGATGACCCAGGGTCTTGTGGAAGCAGCTGTCCAGGCAAAGAACCTAACGTTCGGTAAAGAAGTTCAGACCAGATTTATTCCTCTGCAGGTGGATGACAAGGGCAATACACTGACCTATGGCTCTCTCTCTGCCGATGGCGCGGATTTCTTCAGCTACTATGCAGGTGCCGACGATCTTTCCGGCGACTACTTTGACTACAAGCAGTTGGATTCAGAACACTATGCGATAATAAAGTGCGATGTTTCCGGCCACGGAGTACCTGCAGCCCTCATCATGGTCGAAGTTGCCACACTGTTCCTTAATGCATTCAATTCCTGGAGCATGAAAAAGTCAGGACAGGGAACTAACCTTGCCCCAGTAGTCGGACAGATAAACGATCTTCTGGAAAGCCGTGGATTCAAAGGACGCTTTGCAGCCTTTACACTCGCCCTTCTTAACACCAAGACCGGTGACTGCTGGTTCTGCAATGCAGGCGACTCGCTTGTACAGATTTATGATGGTACCGAACACAAGAAGAAAGCTCTTGCCCTTCCTGAAACACCGGCTGCCGGTATGTTCAGCACTGACCTGGTTGACATGAAGGGCGGCTATCAGGTGGTCAAGCTGCACTTAAAGAAAGACGATGTCCTCTTCCTCTACACTGACGGTATCGAAGAAGCCAAACGTAATTTCAGGAACAACAAGGACCAGATTGTCGAGTGCTCGGAAGCAGGCCTTAGTAAAGGAGACATCCACGAAAACCACAAGGTCGGGGAAACTTCGGAAGAGATGAGTCCTGAGCGTGTCACCGAAATAATTGAAACTGTATATGCCGGCGGTATATATGAGCTGAAAAAACAGCACAACTACAATAAGGAAGAAACTTTTACCTTTGATTTTACTCAGACCGAAGGTACTGCTGAAGAGGCTATCATGGCCCTTGTGTCCATAGAAAAAGTTTTCAGGCTGTACATTCCTGCAAAGCCTAATCCAAACAACCGTGTGAAAGTCGACAAAAAAATCGATTCTTTCCTGAGGCAGCACTTTAGGGAA
>CAMNHD010000345.1 GCA_946538875.1 uncultured Treponema sp. | reverse complement strand
CACAGAAGAAATTATCTTCATCTCCTTTTCACTTCCAGGCACATTGGAAAGGAATTCCTTGTCCAGCTTAAGCACATCGGCAGGAATATCCTTCAGCAGATTCAGGGAGGAATAACCTGAACCAAAGTCGTCCACGGAAATGGAGAAACCGGCATCCTTTATTTCGTTCATAACTGAAATCAGACGCTTCTGGTTATCGAACATAATCGTCTCGGTAAGCTCCACCTCTATGCGGGAAGGTTCTATGAGGTACTTCTTTGCGATGCCCGTAAGATTCTGCAGCAGATCAGGATTGTACAGGTGGTCGCGTGACAGGTTGAACGAAATGGTAAGCGGGAAAGGACATTCTCCACCACTTCCGCATTTGTTCCATTCACTCAAAAAGCGGCAGACTGACTCAAAGACATAAAGATCGATTTTCTGTATAAAACCGTTCTGCTCGAACAGGGGCACAAAGGTTCCAGGCTGGAGCAGTCCCTTCTGAGGGTTGTTCCAGCGGATCAGAGCCTCCGCACCGATTATCTGCCCGTCGGAGAATTTTACCTTGGGCTGGTAGTAGACCTCGAACTCATTGTTGTCAAAGGCTGCGTTCATGGAAAGAGTCACTTCCTTGTTCCACTCAATCGCATCGTCCATCTGCTTGGTATATTCAATGACCCTTGAGGTGGAGAAACGCTGATTGCCCCTTCTCCGCGCCAGGTTCGCCTTGTCAATCATGCTTGTGATGTCCTGCAGAGGATTGTCCACATAGTACACACTGGAAGTAAAAGTAAGATTGTAACGGTCCGGAAGATATTTCTTTACAAGATCCGATACATCAGTCAGATAGTAAACATGGTCTTCCACAAGGAAAAAGTCCATCTTACGGCAGAAAAAGACAAAATTGTCACCGTGATAACGGCATACCATTTCACCGGGATTCTTCTGGCAGATATCCTGAAAATGCGAGGCAAGCTCAATCAGGAGCAGATTACCCTTGGAAAAGCCAAAGTTGTAGTTGATATACTTAAAGTCATTCACGTCAAGCGAAATGAACATGTATTCACCGGGCTTTGCATGACGGAGCACTTTCTTGACATCATGCTTGAAGCGTCCAAAGGCAGGCATACCGGTAAGTTCGTCGCACTCAATCATCTTTATGCGGCGTCGGGTCACGAAAATAAAGGCAAGTACCGTTATTCCAAGGAGCAGGAGCAGCATAAAGAAGAAATTGACGGTGGTGGTGGTCAGGATGCGTTTTTCCATCTCCTGTCCGCGTATATAATACTTGCGCGAGATGATGCTTTCCGTTACCAGCGATACAAAATTCTCCTGGCTAATAGCCGCCAGGGCCTTGTCAACAATCGGCTGAATGTCGCTGGCCTTTGGTGAAAAAATATAGCGCTGCACGTACGAGATGTCCAGCTGCTTTACAGTATACATGGGAAGCTCCTCATAATCACGGAGTTCAAATTCATTGACAACTATAAAATCGGTCTTATAGCGCTTGAAGGCATCAAGCACATAGCTCGGATTCTTCTTATAATTGTAGTGGTATTTGTCCGCAGGGTAGGCCTCGTGCAGCTCCTCCATAAAATCATCGGACAGGAACGGAAGTGTAATTGTGTCGCCCGGAGCAAGCTCCTTTCCATATCTGGAAACAAGATAGAACTTTATCTCAAAGAGTCTGTTTGACATCTGGGACTCTGAAGCCCCGGTGTATAAATTGTTGAATCCGGTAAGAATATCAGCCTTGCCCTCCGCAAAAGCAGAACGGCTTTCCGCATAGTCCGCGGTCGGAATAAAATTCATCTTCACGCCGATTTTCTGACCGACCTGTTCAAGCACAAGGACATTAAGGCCCCTGTACTCGGGAAAGGCCCCTGACCTGTCAACATATTCAAAAGGCGGCCAGTCCGGGTCAACGGCAACATTGAGAATCTGGTAGTCACGGCATATCTGCTTTTCTGATTCCGTAAGCTCCACAGGTTCAATATCATTTATATTGGAGAGAATGGAATCCCTATCCTGCTGCTGAGGAAATTCCTGAGAATTAAGCGGAATCTTAAGCGCCGCCAGGCAAAGCACCAGAACGGCAAGGCCTGACTTGTAAAAACTTTTCATCACTAAACCAAGCACTTCCTAAAAATCAAGAAGACTCCCCGAATTGTTTCTGCCTGATTCCGGACAATCATCACGCTGCTTGCAACGGATTACCCCCAGTGTCATGCACTTAAAGTAATTATAAACCGCAAGCGGGAATTCCGCAAGTAAGATTTTCCAAAGATTTTAAAGATTAGACTTTTATCCCGCAATTCCGCTAAAAGCAGAACCCTGCCCAGCCACACCAGCCAGGCACCGCTCCTACTTCTTGCGGCTGAAGATTCTATAGTTCAGCCATGGGAACAAAGGATGCTCCTTTTCCAGCTCAGTAAGCCACTCAGTGCTCACGGTATTGCTGGCCAACGAATCAAACACCGTTGTAAAGGAAAGAATATGCTTTCTGAACTGCTCCGCCGCAAAATCCGGCAGCTGTTCCTCCTGAATCATCCGTGCCCAGTCACTGCCCTCCGCAAGAAGCACTTCCCTTGCGCCAAGGTTCAACAGACGCGCCTTGAGACCAGTCTCCGAGGGAAAACGCTCCGTCAGGTCAATCATGCGCTCACTGGCCTTGCGTATATAGCGCATCATCCATGAGTTTGAACTGTCCAGGAGATTTTCCGCGTAGCCGGTACCGCTGGCCGCACATGGATAAGGATTAATCTTCGGCAGGGTAAACTGCGCCTGAATATGGCTTCCGCACACAGAAAGATCAATCTGTCCTTCCTCAGCTACAAGACGGATCACCTGTTCAAGCGACACAAGCACCTCGTGCCAGCTCTGGCCAAGAAGCTCTGCA
>CAMNHD010000344.1 GCA_946538875.1 uncultured Treponema sp. | reverse complement strand
CCCTGCGGGCGGATAGTCGGAGAGGCAAGACCAAAGCGGTCAATGCGGCTTGTAAGAGTTTCAATGGCCTGAGTCATTGCATCAGCCCTGACAGTATCAATGTCCCTAGGTCTGTTAAGGAGTCCGCGGTCATCACCGGAAGAAGCGGCAGACAAATCAGACTGGTTCTGAGCGTCACGCACGGCATCAAGGTCAGCCTTGACGATTACGTTCATACCACCGCTCAAGTCAAGACCGAGTTTTACAGAATTCTGGTAATTGTTCTTGTTCCTGAGAATAGTCTTGCGGTAACGTGACTCGACAAGTCTTTCCAAATCGCTGCGGTAGGCAAAAGAATTGATTGCCTGATAAATGGTAAGCGGAGACGGAGCCTTGACTCCCATTTCCTTGAAATTCTTTTTTGCAGCCTTGGCAAGCCATTTCTGGTCACTTGTCAGGACAGAATCAGGATTGTTCTTTGCGGATTCAATCAATCCCTTTACATCTTCAGCAGCCTTTACTTCAGAATAACTGCGGATGTTTTCAAGTGAACTAAGTGCGAGAGCCTGTTCTTCTTTTGGAGTCCATGCATACCAGCAGAGGGACGGCCACAAAAAGTAGAAGCACAATGCAAGCACTGCGATTACAATAGCGAGACGACTTTTTTTATTCATCTTTCTTTGCTCCAGAATCTGATGTATTTTCTACAGGCTCTGCGGCGTCTGCAGCAGTTGACTCAGCCTTTTTATCATCAGAGTCTTTTATTTCAGCTGCAACTGTCTCAGCCTTGGCCTTCTTGCCGAAACCGAACCAACCCTTCTTTTCAGCTGGCTTACTCTCAACTGCCGGCTTGTCAACAACAACTGTAGCAATGGCAGTGCGGTTGAATTCCACCTTGCAGCCTTCGTCAAGCTTGACAATTACAGTATTTTCCTTGACAGAACTGATAACACCGTGTATTCCGCCGATAGTGACAACCTTGTCTCCCTTCTTGAGAGCATCAAGCATCTTCTGGGTTTCCTTCTGCTTTTTGCTCTGGGGGCGGATCATGAAAAAGTACATGATTACAACAATGAGGATAAGCGGCACCAGCATCCCGAATGTACCGCCCATCGGTCCCTGAGGTGCCTGTTCAGCACCGGCCGCAGCATTTCCTGCTGCCTGGAGAAAAAATGGCATAAATGACATATTTTGTTTCCTTCCTTACCATTTAAAGTATGAGTAATCAAGGATACCATTATTTTTAGTCTATGGCAAGTAGTTTTTTGTAATCCCACCTTTCCAACCGAATGACAGTTCTCCATCGGAACGGCACTAAACACCCGCCATCCACGCCCTGGGCGTATTCCGCAGACCCACCCGTCGGCAAGATCCCCGCTTTGCGGCACGCCGCTCCCGCTCCGGCCCTGCGGGCTCCCGTCCTGACGGCCGGTCTGCCTCCAATCGGGCGTAGGCGGCTGGGCTTCTATCCGGCCAAGTCCGCGATTTCTCAAGAATGCTATTGACTTTTGCACCGGCTGTCTGTATATTACCATACATATACCCCGTAAGGGTATCTAAAAAAGAGGCTGTGTTATATGGAAGAAGACAAACTTAAGCCGCTGGTGAACCGCGCCAGTCGGATAGAGGGGCAGCTCAGGGGCATCAAGGCCATGCTGGAAAACGGCTCCTGCTGCACCGACATCGTGACTCAGATAAGCGCAGTTACTGCTGCACTTGACTCGCTGAACAAACAGATTCTTCTGCTGCACGTGCAGGACTGTCTGGGGAAAAAGCTCAAGGAAAGCAGTGACGAAGCAGTGGCCGAACTCACGGATTTACTCAGGAAAGTGATCCGCTGACAAAATTATGTACCGGAGGTTTTTATGAAGAAGTTTGCTGTTACCGGAATGACCTGCGCCGCATGCCAGGCCCGTGTGGAAAAAGCCGTGCAGAAAATTCCCGGAGTGACGCAGTGTGCGGTGAGTCTCCTGACCAATTCGATGGGAGTGGAAGGCAATGTCTCCGCCGCAGAGATAATCAGTGCGGTGGAAAAATCCGGTTACGGTGCACAGGAACTGGATGCCGGTGATACAACAGGGAACGATGCGTCCAATTCTCAGAAAAGTGCTGATACCACAGAGGAACTGTTAAAGGACAAGACTTCGCCGCAACTGCTCAAGCGGCTACTGGCCTCCGCAGCATTCCTCATAGTGCTGATGTACTTCAGCATGGGTCATTCCATGTGGGGCTGGCCTGTACCTGCATTTTTCCATGAAAACCACGTGGCTCTAGGTCTCCTGCAGATGATACTTGCTGCCGTGGTAATGCTCATAAACAGCAGGTTCTTCACAAGCGGATTCAAAGCTCTGGTACACGGAGCCCCCAACATGGACACACTTGTTGCCCTGGGTTCCGGAGTGTCCTTTGCCTACAGCGTCCTTGAGCTTTTTGTGATGACTTCCCCCACGGCCCCGGACAGCGGCAGCTCCACTTTCCAGGCACATGCGCACAACCTGTACTTTGAAAGCGCCGCCATGATTGTCACCCTTATTACTGTAGGCAAGCTCCTTGAGTCCCTTTCCAAAGGACGCACCACCGACGCACTCAAGAAACTGATAAGACTTGCCCCAAAAACCGCCGTGATTATTGTCGACGGAAAGGAAACACGTGTTCCAGTCGGACAGGTAAAGACAGGCGACTTGTTTGCAGTGAGGCCTGGAGAGCAGATTCCAGTTGACGGTGTAGTGCAGGAAGGCTCCAGTGCCGTGGACGAAAGCGCCCTTAGCGGCGAAAGCATCCCCGTGGACAAAACCTCAGGCAGTACCGTGAGTGCCGGTACCTTGAACCAGGCAGGTTTTATCGTATGCAAGGCTGTGCGTGTGGGAAAAGACACCGCCCTCTCGCAGATAATCAAAATGGTCAGTGA
>CAMNHD010000343.1 GCA_946538875.1 uncultured Treponema sp. | reverse complement strand
TTGAAAGCAGTCTTCCTCCGCCATAAAGGGAGCCGTCCTGAGGATTCTTGAGCGCCAAGGTAAAAGTGCCTGCACTCTCCAAATTCATAGGAACACGCACAAAAAAAGTCGGAATGTTCTCAAAGTTGTACGTTACGGTCTGAGTACTATATCCGGGAGACTGGACCTCTATGGTATGCAGGCCCGAAGGAATCGAGACAACACCGTTCTCAAGCTGCATGATGCTTCCGTCTATGGAAAGCCTCATATTCTGGGCAGCCTCCGGCGGTGTAACGTCAAAATAAAGGCTTATGGGCATACTGTTGACCACAAGGGGAATAATCCTGCTGCCGATATTCCTGGCCATTGCACTAAGATTGTCAGTTGACCCCACTTCCATTGTGGAACCGCAGACTTTGCCACCGGGATAAATGCGGAGTTCAGCTGTAACTGCGGCATAAGAACCGTAAATAGTAACCGTACCGGTTATAAGTCCGTTGATTTTTGCGTCAAGGACGGCTTTTTCCCACAGGCGGCTTTCAGTCCCCGCTTCCTTGGTGAGTTCGGCAGGTGTAAAGAGTGCCGAAGAGTCGCTTTTGTAGAGTACTATGTTTTCCTCTGAGGGAAAACTGACCAGAGACTCTTCCTTCCTGCGCCCGAAAAAAGACATAAAACCAGAGAAACCGTCTCCCCCGTCAGGCTTTTCATCCGACTGACCACTGCGCAGGGCAACTTCCTGCTTGGCTTTTTCCACATCCTCAAGGTTTCTGTCTATTTTGTCCTGAATCTCCTTTATTTTCTTTTCCTGAGAAGCAATGCTTTTATTCAGCTTTTTTTTATTTGTCTCCGTAAGGAACAGGGCATCCCTTACTTTTATTTCCTTTGAGAGCTGCAGAAATAAGGAAAGCCGTTCTGTCTGGAGACTGTCCAGTTTTCTATCCAAAAGCTCCTGATTGGTGGTAAGGCGGGCAGAAGGACTCACCACCTGTTCCAGCACCATCTGGGGAAGCAGTGCGGCAATACCTTCCTGCACGGAATTCCGTTCACCCTTTTGGGTAAAGGTAAACGGTGCGGCTCCAAGTACCCAGTCATCACAATAAGCAGACCTTGTACATGCCAGAATTGCGGACATGAGCACTGCCTTGAGAAAAAAACTTCTGAGTCTACAAGAAACTGCACCGCGGAACATTATTCATCGTCCCCGATATCGTCGTCGTCAGCACCACCAGCAGGTAAGCCCTTCCACTTGGCAGAAAGGTAGGAATCAAGGAAATCGTCAATTTCGCCGTCCATGACTGCCTGTATATTCCCGACAGAGAACTTTGTACGGTGATCCTTCACCATTGTGTAAGGCTGGAAGACATAGGAACGAATCTGGCTGCCAAAGGAGATATCCTTCTTTTCACCGGCGAACTTCATGTTTTCCTTTTCTTTCTGCTCACGGTAATACTCGTAGAGCCTTGAGCGGAGAATACTCATTGCAGTGGCACGGTTCATCAGCTGGCTGCGTTCGCTTTCACACTGAACCACAATACCAGTCGGAATGTGGGTAAAGCGTACAGCAGACTCAGTCTTGTTCACATGCTGGCCACCCTTACCACCGGCGCGGAATGTATCCACACGCAGATCCTTCGGGTCGATCTTGACTTCAATGCTGTCGTCCAGCACAGGAAACACATAGACAGAGGCAAAGGAAGTATGACGCCGGGCATTGGCATCAAAGGGACTGATGCGTACCAGACGGTGGACACCAGCCTCGCCCTTGGTGTAGCCATACACATAGGGGCCTGATATTCTCATGTTTATTGATTTGAGACCGCCTTCAACTTCTTCCATTGAAAGCACTTCCATCTTGTAGCCATGGCGTTCTGCCCATCTCTGATACATACGGCTGAGCATAAATGTCCAGTCACAGGCCTCGGTACCGCCCGCTCCTGCATGAACCGACAGGAAGCAGTCATTTTTGTCAACCTCGTCTGAAAGAAGGTTCAGGATTGACTGATGGTCGAACTCGGCCTTTGCTTTTTCGTACATCTCGCGGAGTTCCTTCTCCACCGACTGGTCACCCTCTTCCATTCCAAGTTCGTACAGAGTCTCCATATCATCAGCCGCCTGCATAAGATCCTTCCAGGGCTCAATTCTTCCCTTAAGCATCTTGATGTCGTTCATTACCTTTGTGGCCTTGTCATTGTCGTCCCAGAAACCTGGTGCAGTTGTGAGAGCTTCCTTTTCCGCTATCTTCTTAGTGATTTCGTCCGGGTCAAAGACGCCCCCAGACATCCATGATGCTTTCCTTGAGCTCGTCAATAGGAACCTTTAAATCTTCAAGCATGTCATTTTTCCTTAAGTTCGGGTATTCCTGGCAAAAAGGCTGCCGGTCTTTACCCCATAAATTTTATTGTGGTCTGCGCTTATTGCTGACACCAGAGGCTGCCTTTGACACGGCAGTGCGCCTTGCTACAGAAGATGACTTTGCGCCTGAACTGCCGGACAGCTGGCATCTTCTCCAGCGTTTTTCCTTGAGTTCGGTAATCACAAAAAGTCCGTTGAGGGGAAACTGATACATACGAACGTTGTCATAGTAGTCTGTAACGCGGTCAATGTCCTTTTTCAAGTCAGTCAGTTCTTCTTCCGTAATACCGGCATTTTCCCAGCAGCTGCGGAGAACCTTCTTGAATCCAGTATTTACCAGCAGGCTGGCAATTGAACGGGCACTGTCTATGCTGCCCGGGTCAACAATTATAGAAACAAACATATATATAGAATAATTAAAAGAGGCGCTCTTGTCAAATGTTAATTTTTGGTACACAATATAAGAATGAAAAGATTTTGCAATTTTAAAACGGCAGTGATGCTTTCACTTGCACTCAGTGCAGTTTTCTCTGCCTTCAGTCAGACATCAAGGCCTCT
>CAMNHD010000342.1 GCA_946538875.1 uncultured Treponema sp. | reverse complement strand
CGCTATAGATGACCGTGCCATGTGTTTTTTCTGTGTCTATCTGGTCGCTATATTGAGAGATGAATTTGTCCATGTTTTTTGTGAATTCATCGTTCAGGGATTTCCCGGATTTTATCTCAAACAGTTTTAGTTTGTTTTCTTTTTTTAGGATAAGGTCAACCTCAAGCCCCTTGCTGTTCCTGAAAAAATATAAGTTCGGTTCTGCCCCGCTGTTCAGCCTGGCCTTAAGAGCTTCTGTTATTACAAGGTTTTCAAATAGATTTCCTATGACTTCCTGTAATGATGTACTGGCCTTTAATGTGCTTTTCATCAATGCGGACTTGTACGGTGCTTAAAAGCTCTGGAACTCTCTGTATTTCATCGATTATTACAGGCTCCGGAAAGCGCACGAATAATTCTTTGGGATCATTTTTGGCAAGGGTGGTTTTCCCACATAGCACTTGTATTTAATTATTCTTCTCCCCTCACATATCCTCCATAGAAAGCCCTTTAACACTATATGAATATCCCGGAAGGTTCTGCATGAAAATATCTGCTTTTTCATGGGTTTTTGTCAGATTGATTTTCTTCTGCTGGCGTTTTACTTCATAGATCTGGCATTTTTTTTCAAAGTCGTTTACTGTTATTATGTCAATTTCATTTTGAGATTTTTTATCCCACCAGCCGCCGATTTTTGTGAATTGTGCTTTCTCCTGCAGCTTGTCAGTGAAGTATGATTCTAGTGTTTTTCCTGTAAAGGTTTCATAGTCGCTTAATATATAGTTTTTTAACATTTCATAGTTTCCAAGTTCGACAAGATCTTGATGCGAATAAATAAAGCGAAAATAAAACCTGATGTAGGAATCTGTAATTTTATAGCGGGCATTACGGCTTTCTGATTTTGCATACAGAGGGCGGATCTGTTCAATTATGCCAAAAATATTCTGTAAGTTTTGTAAATAAGACCCGGTGTTTTTTTGAATGATAGAGTCAATTTCACTTTGGGTGGTCAGTCCGTCAGCAATGCATTTTAAGATTGAAAAATAGGTTCCATAATCTTTTCCGATTTCGCTTATAAGTATGTCCTTCCCGTCAATGAGAAAAGGTGAGGCCATATTACAGACAGAATTGATCATTTTTTCTTTTGATGTTGCCCCCGCATACATTAGCAAAAAAATGTATTTTGCCACACCTCCAGAAAGCATGTAAAGGCAGAGTAAATCTTCAGCAGTATACTTGGGGTTAAAATCAGAGAGAATTAACTTAACCACTGTTAATTTAATGGCCATTAAGTTAATGACTATTATATAATCGGGTAGTCACAAAGTCAAGGTGACCCTTACATCGAGAAGTCTTTTCCCAGATATATTTCGCGGGCCTGGGGGTCGGCGAGGATTTCTTCTTTGCCACCCTGGGTGATTATCTGGCCGGTGGAGATGATGATTGCGCGGTCGGTGATTTCGAGGGTGTCGCGTACGTTGTGGTCGGTGATGAGGATTCCGATGCCTCTTTTGGCAAGGAGTTTTATCATGCCCTTGATGTCTGCTACTGCAATGGGGTCAATGCCGGCAAAGGGTTCGTCCAGGAGCAGGAACTTTGGTTCTATGGCAAGGGAGCGTGCAATTTCCGTGCGGCGGCGTTCTCCTCCCGAAAGGGTGTATGCCTGCTGCTTGCGGATTCGTCCGATTGCAAATTCTTCTATGAGTTCTTCGAGCTGACGCTTTTTCTGTTCTTTTGAAAGGTCCCGTCTTGTTTCAAGGATTGACCAGATGTTTTCTTCTACAGTGAGTTTTTTAAAGACAGAAGGTTCCTGGGGCAGGTAAGAGATTCCAAGTTTTGCCCGCTTGTACATTGGGAGTCCTGTTATTCTCTGGTCATCAAAAAATATCTCTCCGTTTGTCGGTTTGTAAAAGCCCACCACCATGTAAAAGGTTGTAGTTTTTCCTGCTCCGTTTGGTCCTAAGAGTCCTACCACTTCTCCCGTGTTTACGCTGAATTCAACTCCGCGGACTACCTGCTTTTTTCCGAAGGATTTATATAACGAAGAAATTCTAAGGGAGTGTTCGCCCACGTCATAGTGAAGGGGTTCACTTTCTGTCTGAAAGTCAGTTTCTATGTCGCTCATTTTTTCTCCTCAGGCGGGGTTTCTGGTTTGTCATTCTTTTCAGGCTTGTCGTTTTTGTCAGTCTTATCAGTCTTTTCATTTGAAGAAGTTGTGACAGATCCTCGTACTCTTCCGTCCAGAGTGATTTCCTGTGTCTGAAGGTTAAGGGTTATGTCCTGTGCGCGGAAAGAATCTTTTCCCTGCTGTACTCTTGGGTTTCCGCTCATGTCTAACAGCTGGTCTTTTTTGCGGTAGATTGCGTATGCGGCAGAACAGGTGTTGTCCTTCTGCTTGAGGGTAACTGAAATCTGCATGATTGCAATGTCTGCGTCCTGATTGTATTCAATAAGTTCCGCCTGTGCACTTACTTCGTTCTGTGTGTCTGTAAGGTTTACTCCGTTTTCCAGTGTGGCAATTTTTGTTTCCCTGTCAAAAGTCATTCTGCCGCAGGTAAACTCCATTGCACTTTCTTTATTTTTTCCCTTTACATTCCCAGTTGCCTCAATAAAGCGAAAGTTTTCTCCTGAGAGAACTATTGAGTCTGCATTTATTTCCATGCTTTCTGTAAGTACTTCTGCACTGCCTGAAAGACTTGTCCGGCCTGAGTTGTCGCCTGCCACTCCGCTCATGCTGTCGGCACTAAAGGTAATTGTCTCTGAAAAAAGCGGGAATGAAAAAATGATGAGGCTTGATATAATGCTGAATATTTTTTTTGCGGCGGAAGTTCCTGTCATTGACCTTCTGTCCCCTCTTGCTGATTTTCTGTTATTGTTCCATGAACTGTTTTTGAAAAATGAAAACTCTGACT
>CAMNHD010000341.1 GCA_946538875.1 uncultured Treponema sp. | reverse complement strand
GATTCCATGCGTATACTGTTCCATATCCAAGGCTTTCAGGCACATGAACAATAATCTTTCCAGTAACATTAGAACTGCCATCAGAATAAACAACATCCACATAGCTAGTCTCACCGGAAACAACAGTAATGTCTTTTTTAGCAACCATTGTACCGGTTGAATCAAGCACCCATGCTTTCCAGGTTCCGGGGTAGGCTTTCAGCTCAAAGGATTCAGAATCGGAGGAAATACTTTTCTTTTCAGAAGCAATATCTGTAATCTGAACTGTGTAGCCTGCAGCATTGCTTGTGGTAACGCTCACACTTCCAAAGTCGGAAACATAAGCGGAAGCAGCTTTCAGCGTTGGATAATCAGAGGCAATGGCTTCTGCATCTATCAAACTTGCATGAACGCTTGAATCGATGGCAGAATCAAAAGCCGTTTTTTCAATGGAAGAAACATCGCTTCCTTTTTTGATGAGACGGTAGAAAATGTTTCCAACTGCGGTTGTGCTCCAGTTTACATTTACAGAGTTTTCGCCTGCCTTAACATCACAGACCACACGAATGGTTACACCGTCCACATTGCTTTTTACAGTTACAACGCGGTTTGTTCCCACGGGAATGTTTTCAATGGTAGCATTTGCTTTTCCACCGCTGATTGCAACATCAGTTTGTGTAATGTCAGTCATGCCGTAGCCGCTGACAGTTACAGTTGCAGAAGTAAGGGTTGAAACATCAAGTGAGCGTTCGCCGGAGTCAGTCTCTCCTATAATTATAGAACCGTACTCCTGAGACTCATTGCGGGAAACATTTGTATCTACAAGGTTTGTGCAGGAGAGCAGAGACACTGCCCCCATGAACACAAAAAGTTTTTTTACAATATTCTTTTTCATAGAGGGCACCTCTACTTAGTTAAAGTCGATTGAAATTCCGCCATTACCCTTTGCCTGTGCAACAGGGTTGTCCGGGTTAACTGGGTTATCGGGGTTAACGGGATCATCAGGATTAACAGTGCCGTTAGTTACAGTAATTTTAACCTCATCTGATTTTGTAGTGGCTGTAGCTTTTCCAAGAGTGTTTGTAACAAGAACGGAATAGGTGTAAGTTCCTGCAGTAGTTTCCTGTGAAATATAATTTTTTCCAGTGGCATTTTCAATTTCAGTTTCACCCTTGTACCACTGATAGCTTAATGTACCGCCATCAGGAGCATAAGCGTACACTGTAAGTTTAGCACTGTCGCCAACTGTATATGACTCTGAAGCAGCAGTACAATCAAGCACCACAGGTGTTGCTGCCTTTTCTTCAACACTAATCATTGGATTGGAACAAGAAGCAAGAATAACTGCTCCAACCACTGCTGTAAAAAATCCAAACTTGTTTTTCATAATTTCCCCCTTGAAAAACTTTTTAATATCCAAAATATGGACTTTCACTGGCAACCTTTCCAGGTGCTTTAGTTGTAAGCCCGTCATATACAAGAACCACAAGGGCTGCGTCTGTACTGTCACCACCTGTTTTTGGAGTGTAGCTTGCACTTCCATTGGAAACTGTAACAGTGCTTCCTGAAACAGCATCAATGTATGTGCCGTTTAGAACACCTGTCCATGTATGGGTTCCGCTACCAACACCTACAAGGCAGTAAGAATCGATTGCCTCTCCTGTAATCTTGTTTGTACCAGTGTAACGCCTCTTATATCCTGCCCATCCACCAGAATGGCCTTCAGTTGAATACTGCCCCATCTGTAATGCAGGAACTGCAAGACGGATTTTATTCAAATCCCTAAGGTGCTTTGACATTGCAGCATTCAATGTTGTTGCAACTTCTCCACTTGCACTGTACACACCAAAATCTGTAGCAGTTACATTTCCTTCAAGATGTTCACCGTAGTAAGCACGACCTGTTTCATTCAAAGTATTTTTAGTGCTTCCAGGAAAGTCATTTGGTTTTCCCGCTGCAAAGCGAATTTCTGAACCATAATAAAC
Source organism: uncultured Treponema sp. (assembly GCA_946538875.1). The sequence continues at coordinate 932 of CAMNHD010000341.1, read as the reverse complement.
AATAGGAATACCACGGAATGTAAAGAGCATTGACCATGCACCTGCAAAGTCTCCCTGCCAGCGGGTTTCTCCTTTATTTGGACCATAGTCGTGGCTGTCTGTATACCATGTAAGATATGTGGCATCATTGTATGCACCGTCTGTTCCAAGAGTTCTGCCATAAGCTCCACCTACCCCATCGCAGAAACCGTTATGACTGACAATATCAATTGTAGAAACATGATAGTCACTTTCAGGAACTGCCTTATGGCTGTAATCAGGAGATCTGTAACTATTTCCGTCCAAGTGGTGATTGTTGGAAAGATCTGCACTATCAGGAACAACTGTGTTATCCCAAGTGTAATTACACTGACGGATTGGAGCCGGCTTGTCATTAAGCAGATTATTCACAAAGTTAGCAACTTCTCCGAAAATAAAGAAGTCTCCACCGCCACGGGCAGCTTTTGCATTTTCGCTAGCAGCTTCTTCCATAAATGCAGGCCAGAAATGGTCATTCAAAGTCTGCTTGTCAATGTGCATTACTGTATCTACGCGGAACATATCAACACCCATGTCAATATAGCGTTTATATGCTCCTATTACATATTCCTGAACTTCTGAACTTTCCGTATTCAAATCAGGACAGTCTTCATGAATTGAACGAAGGTTTGCATCAGGATATTTATCAAACATACCGCTGTCATTAAATCCGTTTGCCCATCCGTGCAGGTGAAGACCTGGCTTTGCAACATATTGATCATAAGTATAATTTGCAGTTGCATTGCCATTAACTCCATTTACAGTAAAGTCACCAGTATCAATTGTAAGCTGATAACTTTGTGTGGTTGGCCACTGATATGGTGAAACACCAGCATTATTAACATCAGTCTTTAAGTTTGGATACACTGAAAAATCCGCCGCTGTAAACGGTCTTGTATCTCCAAGAACATCAG
>CAMNHD010000340.1 GCA_946538875.1 uncultured Treponema sp. | reverse complement strand
GGAAGTTGTAAAGAGCATCTTTGGAAAAGAGGGTAGCCGTGCAGTCAACCCGGATGAAGCTGTTGCAATCGGTGCTGCAATCCAGGGTGGTGTTCTTGCCGGTGATGTAAAGGACGTTCTGCTTTTGGACGTTACTCCTCTTTCACTTGGTATCGAGACTATGGGTGGTGTCTTCACACGCCTTATCAACCGCAACACCACAATTCCTGCCAAGAAGAGCCAGATCTTCTCTACTGCCGCTGACGGACAGACTGCTGTCAGCATCCATGTCCTGCAGGGTGAGCGCGAGATGGCTGCAGAGAACCGCACTTTGGGCAACTTTGACCTGGTTGGCATTCCGCCGGCACCACGTGGAGTTCCTCAGATTGAAGTCACCTTCGACATTGATGCAAACGGTATCGTTAAGGTTTCTGCAAAGGACATGGGAACTGGCAAGGAACAGAACATCCAGATCCAGAACTCCAGCGGTCTCAGCGAAGAGGAAATCAACCGCATGGTCAAGGACGCAGAGGCCAATGCTGAAAGCGACAAGAAGAAGCGTGAGGCTGTTGATGCCCACAACGAGGCTGACAGCCTGATTTACCAGACTGAAAAGACTTTGAAGGATCTTGGCGACAAGGTCTCTGCTTCTGACAAGGGCAATATCGAAAAGGCTGTGAACGAGCTCAAGGAAGCCAACAAGACTGACAATATTGCTGACATCAAGGCAAAGACTGAGACTTTGAAGCAGGCATCTTACAAGATTGCTGAGGAAATGTACAAGGCTCAGGCCGCTGCCGGTGCAAACGGTGCCGCAGGTGCCCAGGGTGCTGGTCCTCAGGGTGGTGCTGGTGCTTCTGATGCCGCAGGCAATGGCGGTAACTCAAGCAAGTTCGACAAGGGCTCTGCTGATGATGTGCAGTATGAGGTCCATGACGACAAATAATCCCTGACTATATGGCTTCAGCATGAAAACCGATTGATTGCAAGAAGCTTTCAAAAATATGAGCGGGTCCCAGTAACGGAAAAAGCCAAAAGGTATCCCCCGCCGCATGTGCTCCTACATGGGTTGCGTAATTGGGGCGGTTCCCCCTTTTGCCTTTTTCCTACGTCCCACTCATATTTTTGAAAAACTGCATTGTCAGCGCTTTCATGCTGAAGCCGGACAAAAGGTCCCCGTTGTTGCAACGGGGGCTTGTTTTTGGTATAATCAGCGGAACATTCTGGCAGTATGTCAGTTTTCAGGAAGACAGAAATGGCTAACAAAAGAGATTATTACGAAGTGCTCGGCATAGACAAGAGTGCTGACAAGGAAACTATCAAGAAGGCTTACCGCAAACTGGCAATCAAGTATCACCCTGACCGTAATCCGGGAAACAAAGAGGCTGAGGACAAATTCAAGGAAGCGACAGAAGCGTACGAGATTCTTTCTGATGACCAGAAGCGTCCTATTTACGACCAGTATGGTTTTGCAGGTCTTGACGGTATGGGCGGTGCTGGTTCCGGCGGCTACAGTCACGCCTTCCACGACTTCAGCGATTTGTTCGGCGGAAGCGGCGGCGGGTTCAGCGATATATTCGAGAATCTCTTTGGCGGCGGGTTCGGAGGATTTTCTTCCGGTTCAAGCCGCAGCAGACAGAACAATGATGGCGCTAGTCTGCGTTACGATTTGGAAATTTCTTTCAAGGATGCTGTTTACGGATGCAAAAAGGATATCAGGTTCAAGCACAACGAGATTTGTCCTGAGTGCAACGGAACCGGTGGTGCCAAGGGTGCAAGCCGTAAGACCTGTCCTACCTGCCAGGGAGCGGGTCAGGTACGCAGAAGCGCAGGTTTCTTTGCGGTGCAGCAGACTTGTCCGACTTGTGGCGGTACAGGCACTGTGATTGACAATCCTTGTACCAGCTGCCGTGGAACTGGTGTCCATGAAAAAGAAAAGCTGATGACCATTACAATTCCTGCCGGTGTTGATGACGGACGCCGTCTTACCATCAGGAACATGGGGGATGCCGGTACAAACGGTGGTGCAACCGGTGACCTGGTGATTGTTCTCCATGTGCGTCAGGACAAATTCTTTGAGCGCGACGGCAATGACCTTTACTGTGCGGTTCCGATTTCTGTGGCACAGGCGGCTCTTGGTGCCGACATAACAATCAAGACTCTGGATGAGCGCAGTGTCACTATCAAGATTCCAAGCGGTACCACTCAGGGCAAGCTTCTGCGCGTAAAGGACGAGGGTGTGCCTTTTACCAATTCCACACGTAAGGGAGATCTTTATGTCAAGGTGATTGTGCAGCTTCCTACAAAGCTTACCCGCCAGCAGCAGATTGTGATGCAGGAATACGCAAAGTTTGAGAATGCCACTTCCTCGCCTGAACTTATGCCGCTCTCTTCTTTGGGAAATTAGTCAAAGACGCCTACGCCCGATTGTAGGGGCCTGACTTGTCCGCCGGAGGCGGGCGGGGCAGGTTGCGCAGCAATGGAGGCGCGGCCGGAACCCCGGAAAGCGGGGAACTTGCCATGGTCAATATCCGCGCGGTGCGCCCGGACATGTTGTGTCCTGAATACTGTGCCGTTCATAAATAAAAATCCATTCAGAATCTGTCCTCTGTTTTAATTGTCCAAACGCCTTCCTATAACAAGTTTTTTATTCTCTTTTGCCGGACTTTCTGTTATATTTACAATATGTTTAAACTCTCATCTTTAATGACCGGCCTTGAAAGAAAATTCAAGGTCTATTCTGTTCTGAGCCCGGTTTCCATGATCGGTGAGGTTGTGATGGAGACTGTGATTCCTCTGCTTATGGCCAAAATCATCGATGTGGGAATCAGGGAACGCGACCTGCGCTATGTTGTTCTTACGGGTCTTCTGATGGTGGTGCTTTCTGTTGTGTCCCTTGCCTTCGGCGCTATGGGGGGAAGA
>CAMNHD010000339.1 GCA_946538875.1 uncultured Treponema sp. | reverse complement strand
CCGCGACCGCCCTGAAGGCTATGATGAGTCCAGCGACGGTATTGTGACCGACTACTGGTGGGGACGCAACGACAACCTGGAAATCCGTGACATCAAGGGTGCATGGGACAAGTATGACGAGATTGCTGCTATCTACGACAAGGTAAAGATTCCATATCCGTACGGACAGATTGTCTGGGAGCGTGATGCTGTTTCCGCTGAGCTTTCAAACCTTTCTGATGTCTGGTCAAACTACATGGGCCGCATCTGTTACGGTAAGATGGACAACCCGGAGGCATTTGTAGCCGAATTCCGTGCTGCTCTCAAGAAGGCTGGAATTGAAAAGGTAATTGCCGAGTTCCAGAGACAGATGGATGCATTCAACGCAAAGAACTGATTGCGCTGAATATTCGCTTTGTTAAAACAATAATAATATAAAATAAAAAGGGGGAATTGCGAAATCTTTTGCAGTTCCCTTTTTTTGTAAGAGGACAGAATGAAAATATCCCTTGAACAATGGCGTTTTGACCTGCACAAGCCTGAGGTCAAAGATTTTACGGCAAAGGATTTGTGGGCCAGGGACTATGACGACAGTGCCTGGAAATGTGTAAGAGTTCCTTACGACTGGGCTGTTACCTATCCCTTTGACATCAGCAACTCCAGCGGTACTGGTTATCTTCCGGGCGGCACTGGCTGGTTCCGCACACACTTTACTGTTTCTGCCGAGAATTCCGGTAAGCGCGCATTTGTGTGTTTTGGCGGTGTTTATAAGCACAGCAAGGTTTGGTGCAACGGTTATTATCTTGGACAATGGCAGAATGGTTATACGCCTTTCTGCATGGATATTACCGAAGCGCTCAAGACTGACGGCGGCGACAATGTCATTGCGCTCCAAGTGAGCCACGAAGATATTGCCGACAGCAGGTGGTACACCGGTTCGGGAATCATGCGTCCTGTTTACATCAGATTTGTGGGGGACACTCATCTTACTGATGACGGAGTTTTCTTTACAAGTAACGGTGATGATTTTAAAATCGAACTCAAACTGGAAAATCTTGCGGAAAAGGAAGAGGAAGTGACTATTAAGGCGGCACTGGGGTCCTGGTCAGAGGAGAAAACCCTGCTGTGCCGTTCTAGTGACTGCACAAGTTTTTGTCTGAAGGGTTCTCTTCCTGGAGCAAAAAAATGGTCTCCTGAGGAACCGAATCTGTATGAGCTCAAGGTCCAGGTTCTGAGCTCAGGTGTTGAGACTGAGTGTGATGTGCGCAAGGTCGGATTCCGTGACATCCGCTTTGACGCTGACAAGGGATTCTTCTGTAACGGTAAGTCCTATAAATTCAAGGGTGTCTGTGTGCATGAGGATGCAGGCTGCTTTGGCAATGCTGTGCCTGAGGAAGTGTGGGCGCGGCGTCTTGCGGAATTGGCTGGCTGTGGATGCAATGCTATCCGCATGAGTCACAATCCTCACAGTGATGTTCTCTATAACTTGTGCGACAGTATGGGCTTCTTTGTGATGGATGAACTGTATGACGAATGGGCAAATGCCAAGAACAAGTGGGCAAGGGGACATAATGTTTATCCGCCAAGCCATCAGGGAATTTCCGGGGATTTCTGGGACTGTCACCACAAGGATGCCAGGGCTATGGTCACGCATAACCGCAACCATCCGAGCATAGTCATGTGGAGCATCGGCAACGAGATTGACTATCCTAACGACCCTTACTGTTCTCCCAAGTTCAAGGAAATGACTGGTAACAACGATGCTTCCAAACCGGCCGCAGAAAGACAGTTCAATCCAAACCATCCTGATATTTCTCAGATTTCCGGTCTTGCCAAGATTCTTAGCAGGGATGTAAAGTGCTACGATACAACTCGTCCTGTAACTATGGCGGTTGCATTCCCGGAACTTAGCGAAAGTACAGGTGTGTTCGATCACCTTGATGTTGTGGGCTACAATTACAAGGAACAGTTCTATGAACAGGACCACAAGGCTCATCCGGATAAGCCTTTTACCGGCAGCGAAAACTCTCATTCGCTTGAGGCCTGGCTTGCTGTAAAGAACAATGAATATATCTCGGGACAGTTTCTCTGGACTGGCGTAGACTATCTTGGAGAGGCTAAGGGTTGGCCTGTGCACGGTTCACCGGCTGGTCTTCTGGATATGGCGGCATTCCCAAAGCCTTCATATTATTTCCGCAGAAGTCTGTGGGCCAGCGATGTCAAGTTTGCAAAGATTTTCACTGCAATCCATGAACCAGACCGTTGGGACAGAAAGTGGAATGATGGATGGAACTATGCGCCTGGTACCAAAGTTGATGTGCGTGTGTTTACAAGCCAGGATAAGCTGAGTCTTGCGCTTGACGGCAATGTGCTTGAGACAAGGCAGAAGGATGCAAAGACCGGATTTATTGAATTTACTGTGGAATTCAAGAGCGGAACATTGTCCGTATCTGATGACGTGGTGACTGACTCTGTATCTACCACAGGTCCTGCCTGCTCACTGCTTGCCGATGTGGTAAAGGGTAAGGAAATCTCCCAGGTGATAGTTCAGGTTGCCGATGCAGAAAGAAACCGTGTCTGTACCGATGAATCCATGATTTATGCTTCTGTGGAAGGCGATGCAGAACTTTGCGGTATTGAAAACGGTGATCTTGCGGATGTTACTGAATACAGTGCGGCTTACCGTCATGCAAACAACGGACGTCTTGTCGTGTATCTGCGCCACACTGCAAAGTCAGGAAAGTATTCGCTTACGCTTAAGAGTTTTGGAAAGCCGGATACTCTTGTGGAATGTGATTACTGATAAGTTTTTACGCAGGTGACCAATAAGTTGCCTGCCTCAAAAAAAAGCCCCGGTTCATGCTGAGTACTGAAGTGCACCCCTAAAGTTGGACAAATAAAGTTCAATTTTGGAGGTGCATTTTT
>CAMNHD010000338.1 GCA_946538875.1 uncultured Treponema sp. | reverse complement strand
CCACCGCCGCCGTAAACATCCTCTGCACCTTCCTGCCAGATGGTAAAGTTTGTTCCCTTGTAGATTCTTCCGTAATTTCCATCAGGTGTGTAACTTCCACCGATTACAACAACAAGAGTTCCGTTCTGACCAGCAATCTTTGCCGCATACACGGAATTTGTCGCACTTAATGTGGTACGTGTGCTGTCGTATTCAATTCCCAATTCCTTGCGGATTTGAATCAGCTTGTCTATGTGCTGCCTTAAAGTATTTGAAGTTCCGTCAACTGTATTTCCAGCCAGATACTGTGCACCACCGTCTGTTCCTGTGCTTCCGCTTTCTGCATAAGTAAAGTAGTGCTGCCATGCAACGCAGGGGTAACCCGGATGAGTTAAGATAAGTGCATAGGCAGTTCCAACCTTGCTTGAGTTCACCGGCCAGTGTCCCTGTGTTGAACCAGTGTCATGGTTATCAACAAAAGTTACTGCATCAGAAGGCTGACTAATGTAAAGGTTAGAAGAGTCTGCAAGCTGTTCATAACTTCCACCATTATTGAATACACTGTTCATTGCACCCTTTAATGCAAAGTCAAAAGCCCTTGAACGCTGACCGCCTTCACTTTCTGTTGCAGAAATCCAGTTCTTGATTGCAGGTCCCCAACCGCTTGCAGAGTAACTGTCTGTCGGCCAGTATTCACCTACACTGAATTCTGCTTCTGTCTGTGCATTGTATTTTCCAACATATTTTCCGCCGTAGCCTTTAACATAGTCGTATCTCCATCCAACAAAACCTGCGGGCTTTAACACATTGTTCATCCAGTCAATAATTCCCTGCTGAACACTTGTGTTAGTGTGGTCAAGGTCACGGTATGCAGAATATCCGTCACCTGTGTCGGCTGCACCACGATTTGAGTTACCTTTAATAGGACTATTAGAACTAGAGAAACACTCATCATCTGAACATATTGAATAATAGTCATCTGTCCATTGGGGATTTGTAAAATCTGCCCAGCTTGTAGTTCCACCACGATGATTAATAACAATATCAGCAATTGCCTTTGTCGGACTGATTGCATTTATCATTGCCTTAAGTTCAGTTTCCGTTCCATAGCAGTTATTCAGATTATTAAGCTGAGTTGGAGCATATCCTTCCGAAGAAGCAGTATCTGTCATGCTTGGCGGAGGGCACCACAAATAATCGAAGGTGTCAGAAATTGCAGTGGCATTATTTGTTACAACATTGTACCACCTGTCCCAATAAGGACTTCTGTTTGTAGCATCGTAACTTCCGTTTCTCGGAGCAGAATCCCAGTTGAATCCCTGAAGCATTACACCGCTCTTGGATGATTCTACAACCACACCCTTTACGGAAAATTTCTTGCTTGCCACAGAGGAATTGTTGTAGCCGTCACAGATGGCAAGGGCTTTTACTGTTATGGTTTCCGTAAGGGCAAATGCTCCTGTGTACTTTGTGCTGCCTGCACTTGGCGTTGAGCCGTCTGTGGTGTAGTAAATATTTGCACCGCTTGTTCCACAGGTAATTGTTACGCTTGTGCTTGTTTCAAAAGGTGTAGTTCCGCTTATTACAGGGGTGGCACAGGTTGGAGTTACGGGGGCGTCGCTTACTTCTTTAAAAATGACTACTCTGTAAGCTCCAACGCCATAGTTTCCTGATGCAGTGTAATTACATGAAGTGTCCGTATCTTTCCAGAAGTTTGAATTCGTTTCAGCCCAGTCACCGGTGTCTACAATACGAGTCCAGTGGTAACCGCTGCTTGGAGCTGGGAATGTAAAATTCACTTCACTACCAACCATGTTAATCATAACATAGTAGGCCGCACCGTCCACAGCATGGGTGAGGTTTATGCCAAGTCCAAGGCACAGATCGTTGGAGCCGTCATAACCGCTTTCAGTGTAAGTATTCTTATGATAAGAAAGACCAGAGGCTGTTCCCGTAAGCTGGCGAAGACTCTCATTGTCAAGGCGTTCGTTCATTACAAAACGGGCAAATTCAAAGAGGCCGTTCTTTCCGCTGGTATTGTCAAAAGTACCGAACTTGTCTTCGTAGCTTCCACATTCAGCTTTTCCCGTGCTTCCCGTGCTAGCCTTGTGAGGGCTTGCCGTTGGAATCATGTTGTAATTGTTCCATGTGGCAACGCTGTCAATGTTATATGGGTTGTTGTTTCCGTTCTGTGTTCGTCCGAACTCATCGCCGTAAACAATCATAGGAATTCCGGCACTGAACATCTGCATGGCAAAATAGTTTCTTGCACGCTGTCGTCGGCTCGCCTGCTCATCAACAGAACCGTTTACATAGATGTTAGTAGAAATATTGTTCTGATCGCCGTTACCGCCGTCACTTGGACCGAATGGCCATGAAAGCTTATCATTGTAATAATTTCCGGAACCGCTGTAAGAACAAAGGTCTGCAAGGGTAAAGCCGTCGTTGGCAACAATGAAGTTTACACTAGGATCTTTGGTGCTGAAATGATTCATATCGCCATACAAGGCATCAGAATATGGAATGTTTGCCGAACAAGCGGCATTGCCAACAAAACCTCTGAGTGTATCCCTGTAGTAGCCGTTCCAGCCAGCCCAGCCGTCAGGGAAGTTTCCTACCTGGTAAGAGCCATCTCCGCAGTCCCAGCTTTCTGCAATCATCTCAGCATTTTTTGTTTTTCCCAAGGAAGCAATCTGAGTAAGGGTTGCCGCACTTGAATTGTAGTTCCAGCTTCCTGTGCTTGAGTTGTATTCGCGGCCAAGAGTTGTGGCAAGGTCAAAACGGAAGCCGTCCACACCCATTTCGTCAATCCAGTATGTAAGAGAATCAAGAATAAACTGTCGCACCGTAGAATTATCGCCCTGCATGTTGTTTCCGCAGCCTGTAGTTTCCCAGTAAGACCATTTTGTTCCCTTTACAAGAGAATAATAA
>CAMNHD010000337.1 GCA_946538875.1 uncultured Treponema sp. | reverse complement strand
CAGGATTGCTTCCCGTATAGTTCCAGTGAACTGTTTCCATGACAGTGCGCTCAGTGTTGATGTGCTCCATAATGTCAATTTCGCCACAGTAAGGCCAGGTAACACCCTCGCTCATGTTCTGTCCCAGCATCCAGAAAGCAGGCCAGGAAAGATTTCCTTCGTCGAACTTAATGCGGGCTTCAAGTTTTCCGTACTTGAAATATTTTTTGTCCTGAGATTTAATGCGTGCAGAAGTTGGATCATTGGTTCCGTCGCCCTTTACGGTTATGCGGAGCACCTCTCCCTTGACTTCTGAGTTTTCCGCCGAATCAGTATATTTTTGAGATTCGTTGTTACCCCAACCGGTGCGGCCTGTTTCGTAAGACCAGTTTTCACTCTTAAGACTTGTTCCTTCAAATTCGTCAGACCAGACAAGGACAGTGTAATCGTTGACATTGTTTGATTTTGCAATGAAAGCTGTGCCGCCTGTGCCGACAGAGGTGCCCTTTGTTGCGCCGTTGACTACTGAATCGTCTGTTTCACCGGCTTCCTGGGTTATTACAGATATTTCTTTTCTTGCGGATTTTTTGCCGCATTTTGCCGTAATTGTAACAGGGACTCCCGCTCTTCCGCCCTTTACACCGGTGACGATTCCGTCTTTGACTGTTGCAACTTCTGTATCGCTTGAAGACCAGGTCACAACGGGATTTTTGACTGTCTTTGGGTAGACTATAGCTGTGAGCTTGAGTGTTTCTCCCTCTAAAACTGTTGAATCGCCATTGATTACAATGCTTGTAACTTCTGACTCGTTTTCTGGCTCTTCGGAATTACTTTTTGAATTAGTGCTTGTATCACATGACACTGCCAGTACTGACAAGGCCAAGGCCATAACGCCTGCCTTTGCAAGCGACTTGATTATACGCACGGTCTTTACCATAAAAGCCTCCGAACTTATCTTATACTGAAAACTATCTAAAAGACAGTGGGAGATTTTCTGATTATTCTTGAATTTTTCGGAAACAAACGGGGGTTGATATGCGGGAATGACGGAGAGTGCTTTATATATTGATTTCCGTGGGCACTTTCCGTGAGACGCCGCAAAAAAAACATGACAATTCCGGTTTTGCATGTTAGAATAAATTTATGAAGTTGAAATTATTCGTTGCAATATCTTTTATTTGTGGTTTTGCTCTAGCTTTTTCTGGCTGTACAGGGAACACGGACTCTGGTATTTCTGATCCGTACTCGGGTTACGAAAATGTCTCCTTTAAGATTTCGGAAGATTTCCAGGAGGGGCTGAATTTCCTGAATGCGGTGCGGGCTGATCCGGCTTCTTATTCCGAGGCGGTGGGGGTTGATTTAAGCGGCATCGAAAGCAGGCCGGCTCTTACCTGGAACGAAGCTCTTGCCAAGGCGGCTGCCCGTAAGGCTCAGGACATGGCTGACAGGAATTATTTTGGCCACGTGGATCCTGACGGTTACGGAATGAACTATTTTATTGATAAGGCTGGGTATGAACTGCGTGACTCATGGCTCAGTGAAAAGTCTGCTAACAATTTTGAAAGCATTGCGGCGGGTACTTATACTGACAATGCAAAGGATGCAATCAAGATGCTTTTGAACGATGGAGGAGCGTCCAACGATTCACCCAATGCGGGACACAGGCACCATCTTTTGGGTATGAAGGATTTCTGGGCAAACTGCTACGACATAGGAATCGGTCACGGGTATTCGGAATCTTCCCAATACAAAAATTACTGGTGCATTCTTGTGGCAAAGCATAATTTTTAAGGCCGTCTGCCCTTGTTACGGGCGTTAGATACAATCGGAGCTGCTATGATTAATCAACAGAGGTGATGTTTAATGGAATTCTTCCGAAACCACCAGCTTAACTTTATGATATTTCTGAGCGGAATGTGTACAGTGCTGGCTATTCTTACTATTCTTACTAAATCCATGCCAAAGCAGCGGAGGATGTGTCTTGTGCACATCGAGATCGGGGCAGCCCTGCTGCTGATTATGGACCGCTTTGCCTACCTTTACAGGGGCGTTGTGACTTCCACGGGCTGGTGGATGGTAAGGATTTCCAATTTTTCGGTATTCTTTCTTCCTCTCTTTCTGATTTTCTTTTTTAATCTTTACCTGATTGACCTGTACACTCATGAGGGCGGACTTTCCAAGCCACCGGCAAGGCTTTTGATTTCCAGCTACCTCCTGCTTGCGGGTGTGGTGTTTCTGGTGATTTCGCAGTTCTCGGGCTTTTACTACACCTTTGACAGCTCAAACCATTATCAAAGGGCTCCGGGCTTTATTATCTGCTATGCGATTCCGTTCACATGCAACATTCTGCAGATTTCTGTCATCATGCAGAACTACAAGAAAATCAGGCCTACGGTCGGCATTCCCCTGCTTCTCTTTGACCTGGTGCCTCTTGTGGCGACTATCATCCAGGTGTTCACATACGGTATCTCCCTGCAGAATCTTACCATTGTCGGCGAAGTCATTGTCCTTTACATCTTTGTGATTATAGACATGAACAAAACTATAGAAAAAGCCAACAAAATGGAAGTGGAATTTCTTAAGGAAGAGCAGAACAAAATGCACCTTCTCTTTGAGCAGACTGCGGAAGCTCTTGCCAGTGCGATTGATGCCAAGGATGCGTATACCCACGGTCATTCCGCACGCGTTGCCGAATATTCCAAACAGCTTGCTGTGCTGGCAAACAAAACCAAAGCTGAATGCGATGACATTTACTTTGCGGGCCTTCTGCACGACATTGGCAAGATTGGCGTTCCCAACGAAATCATCAACAAGGAAGGCCGGCTTACTGACGCGGAATTCAACGAAATCAAGAAGCACCCTGTGATTGGAAACCAGATTCTCTCCAGCATCAGCAAGTCGCCCTATCTTAGCATTGGAGCGCACTATCACCAC
>CAMNHD010000336.1 GCA_946538875.1 uncultured Treponema sp. | reverse complement strand
CGGTATGAGTCTATGTATTTTTTTTCCTGAAAACTCTTTTTGTACTGGGCAAGTACTTCCCGGGCAACCTCCGACTTTAAGACAGAAGTCTCTTCAAGAGCGTTGGCTTTTTCCAAAAGACATGCCTTGAACAGTGCCTTTACAGAATCTTTTGCAGAGAGCTCCCGTATGCTCTTTATCTCGGACTCAAGAACATCCTTGGCAGTATAGTCTTTTGGCTCGTACAGTTCCGGCTTGGAGTCAATGGACCTGCACGACATAAGCATTCCTGCCGCAAACAGGAGCACAGCAGGAGCAAAGGTTTTAATTTTCATCAGTTCCGCCATTTTTCAAAATCGTACCGTAACAGGTGCTTCCAATACGGATTCCCAGTACACGGCCTGAATCTCCGGCATCAACTATAACAGATGAACCTTGAGTTCCCCTTGCATTTATCCGTGAAAGGACTTCCTTTGCAAGTTCAGGGCTTCCCTTTGGACCAATCCAATAGAACTTGTAACGGTCATCTTCGATAATCTGACGCACTGAGTCCCCCTGAGCCACTGACTGGGGAACCCCATCCTTTAGAGTGACAGTCACAAGGCTTCCGTCAGGCGCGTAGAAAAGAGACTGCTCGGTAAAGGAACCATCCTTGTCCCGGCCGCTCCTGACGTAACGGAGATTCCAGTTTCCGTCACCATTTGTGTCCCATGAACAGATTTTTCCACCGTGGGCAGTATATTCCTCAGTGTAATCAGGCAAAGTGTCATCATCATCGGCACTGTCCACCTGGACCATACGCAGATAGAATTCACATCCATTTGACGGAAGACCAAAGACATTTGTCATTATAGTGCGTTCATCCTCAAGTGTATGAACTTCCATGTCTCCGTTCATGTCCACCGCATAGTACTCGGTTGTCTCAAAGATACCGTCTCCGTCAACATCGACAACACGCAGGTAAGGCAGTCCCTTTTCAAACTGGGCCTGGGCATAGCGTCTGCCGTTCTGGGAATAGTCGGCAAGCACAATCTCACCTTCCAGAACATAGAAATGAATGCTTGCGTTTTCGCGTTCCTGGCTTGGAATTGTGATTCCCTTGGAAGCCGAGACAAGGCGGTCAAGAGTGATGTGCTGCTTTTCGCCGTCAAGGACAAGGGCAGTGTCCACTTTGACCCTTGGCCAGTAGAACTGAGTGTGCAGAACCGAACTCACTTTGTTTTCAGTGTCAATCCGCACTGGAGACCATGAAAGTTCCCCTTCCACAAGATCGAAGGTCTCTATGACTTCCTTTGCATGGTTCTTGATTTCAACTGATTTGAGGGAAGGAAAATCACCCCACTTGACATCAATTCTATCCTCGGTGACTGTAGCGGCCACCGGTGCGCCGAAGTCACAGACAATTGTCCATTCATTGACTCCATCCTGATTAGAATCATGGAAGATACTCTGCGGCCTGCCGTCCGAATACTTTACATAAAGATCAGAAAGTCCGTCCTTATTTGTGTCGGCAACAAGCACTCCGGCATAAACGGAGAAATACTGTGCGGCGGTTTCAATCACATCTTCCTCGGTAAGAAGAGGAAGATATCTTTCCAGCACATTGTAATCAAGTTCAGTGTCGGCAAAACTTCTTATATACTCGAATGACTCTCCCTGGGTAATGAGCCCGGCTTCAAGCGCAGAGACAGCATACAGCGGATGGCGTATACCACGTGCGGCAAAGGACTTCAAGAGCTGCTCCCTGGATTTACCCTGGGCAAAGAGGGATGCCTTTACCTCAAGCTCGGCATTCACATCGGGAGAAGGATCCACATACTGGCTTATCTGAGCAAGGAAAAATCCTGCTGTTTTTGCTGAAGCAGTGTCAAGAGCTTCCGGTTTCTCGTATGTAAAGAACAGAAGCGGAAAGCGGTTGTCATTCGGATACATCTTGCGGCTGCTTTCCACCTTGCGGCGGGCAAGTGTCACAGAAGCGGCATCGCCCAGCCTGTAGTAGGCCTTTGCGCGTATATACTCTGCGTCGGAAGAATAGACATAGGGCAGCGCTGACTGGGAACCGTTTCCTCCCGTGGAACCAACTGTGCCGTCTATCACATCAAAGACCTGATTATAGCGCAGTGTGTCGCAGAGGATATCAGCATAGAGAACCCTTGCGGAATCCCTGTTGTAATCCACCCACTTGTTTTCATCAAGGGATTTTTTTACAGCAGTCTCGATGTCGTTCTTTGAGAACCCCAGATTGTTCTGGGCAACAGCCATCATGTACCAAAGGTCTGACATAGACTTGTCGTAGGAGATTCCGAGTGATGTCTGTGAAATAACCGCCTGCCAGTTTTTTGCACTGGCATAATCCTTGGCAAGAGCAAGGCATCTCAGTGCAGTGCGGTGGTTGGCCTCCTTGACTACATTCTGAGAGGCTCCGGCTGAAAAAGCATTTGTAAGACCAAAAGCGGCAAGTGCCGTCATAACTACCAGGATTTTACGCTTCATATTTTATTCCTTTTACAATCCAATTTTTAGCTCCGAACAATGCACCCCACAGAGCCACTATGTTCTGCTCCGGGGTAGAAAGTTCCTGAATCACAGGAAGAGCCCTGCTCTGGCACTTCCAGTCCTCCGCAATGCGGGACACTGCCTTCATGGATCCATTGGAAGCAAGCACGCTGTCCCCACTCTGACGGGTTCTGAAGGCAAACGGATACCTCAATCCCGGGACATAGAGCTGACACTCCTGACCAGCAGAAGTCCTGCAGGAAAGCACAACGCCTTCTTCCTGAGAACAGGCCTGAATTTCCAGCTGACCTGCGGAATAGGTACCATTTTGTTCTATTATAACAAAAAATCCTTTTTCTGTCGCTACCTTTTTCTCTTTTTGGACAAAAATCCGCAAATCACCGTCAAAGGCTCTGTCCTGGAACACTTTGATGCCGGAAGCATT
>CAMNHD010000335.1 GCA_946538875.1 uncultured Treponema sp. | reverse complement strand
AAATGATGGAAAATCGTTGAGTCTTACATTGCGTACGCGGTTTGCTCCAAAGTCCTTGAGCACTTCGCAGTCTGTCCAGCAGATTGTGATGATGGTCTTGCCTTTTATGATGATGCCGACCGGACCGGTAAAATAGGGCGTTTCTGCGGACGGGTCATAAAAAGGAACCCTCACGATTGTAAGGATGTAGCCTGAGTCACCGTCTTCTATTCGCGAAAGCTCATCGGGGTCGAGAATATCGAGAATATGGTCCTGTTCTATCTGGTATTCTTCCTGCAAAAAAGTGGTTTCGTCGCGGGTAACGCTGCGGGCATCTATCCAGAGTGGAAGCTTTGTATTTATTTCGTCTTTTTTGGTCTTTGTAAACTGGCCGTCAATCTGCTGCCAATATGTAATCATAATTAACCTCTCATACTTTTGAGGCCTCTATGACTGTTGCGGGATTTTTTAGGAATGCAGGGTCAGGAGGCTGATTTTTTTGATTAATGAACGTATGGGATAACTCGAACCACTGTCCATATTTGCCTCCTACAAAAAAGAATAATTTAATTTTAATGAATTTTTACGTTGAGTGCAAGGTTCACAAAATGCCTAAAAAAAGCGGGTCCCAGCGACGGCAAAACTGAAAAAGTAATCCCCCAGGGTCCCATACTCCCTCAATTTTGCTTCGCAAAATTTTGGTCGCAACCCTGGGACCCCCTTTTTCATTTTGCCTGCGTCCCACTTTTTTTAGGCATTTTGTGAAAAATCACGGAATTCATTAAAAAAAAGCATTTTTTTTCAACTTTTTTAAACTTTTTTTGCGAAATTTTGTCCAAAAAACAATATGAGGGCAATATTAAGGGTGGAGGAAAAAAATCTTGAGACGAGTGTCTGATATTTTTTTGGGAAAGATGAAAAAGGGTCTGGTGATTCTGACTGTTGTGTTTTGTTTCTGCTATTTTGTGGTTGCGCAGAGTGCGGCCGTCAGCTGGGATTTCGCGGATTGTGAGATTAAAGACATTTTGTTTGCGGTGTCTGTAGACACTGGAATTTCGATTGTGCCTGATGACACTGTTAGTGGTAAGGGGGATTTGAAATTTGCAGGCAAAGATTTTGATTCGGCTTTTGAGGCTTTTTTGAAAAGTAACAGGCTCTTTGTGAAACGGGACAACTCTGTGTGGACTGTGAGCAGGATTCAGGTTTCGGAAGAAAACGGTTTGTTTTCTGTGGAAGCTTATGATTTACTGCCGGTGCAGATTATTGAAAAGTTGTCGCAGGTGATGGACAAGGTTGTGACTTTTGAGTCGCTGCCTGCGCAGAGAATTTCGGTTTGCTTCAGGGGAGTCGATGAGACTGTTCTGATGGAGAGTCTTGCGAAGCGTTTTGGTGTTTATGGCGTGGAACGGGATGAGGCCGGTTATCATTTTGTGAAAGCTAATGAGGTTCGTGGTGTCGAGAGCTTTTCGGGAATGGTAAAAATAGATGTCTCTGTGGACGGTGGAATTTCGGTAGATGTGGAGGATTGCAGGCTTTCGGTTGTTTTGAACAATCTGTTTCTGAATGAAAAGTTCGGGAAGAAAAGCTTTTGTCTGCTGTCTGATGTAGATTGTAAAATTCAGAGGTCGGTTTTTGTTGGATCGGATTTAAACGAGGTTCTGGAGATTCTTTGTACTCAGTGCGGCTGCGCATGGATTCTGGAAAACGGAATTTACTACATCTTTGCAAGTCCGGAGGTCCGTGCCGAACTTGTGACCGGAAAAAGAAGCTGGAAGAAATTTACCTTACGTTTTACTAAGTCTCAGGATTTTATCCCCTTCATCCATAAGTTTGTCGGAAAGCTGGAGACTATCCAGCTTTCCGACGGCTCCTCCTTTTTTTCCTTAGTGAGCGATAGGGAAGCAGAGGCGATTGAGGCTTTGATACAGGAAGCTGATGTAAAGCAGTCTTCCTATGTGGTGAATCTTAAGTATCTTAAGCCGGCAGACTTTCTTGAACATCTGCCGCCCTCTGTGGACCGAAGCTCACTTTTTATTGCCGATGATTCGACACGACTTTATTTTAAGGGAACCGAAGAGGCTTACGGAAATTTATGTGAGCTGCTGGAGTTTTGTGACAGGCCTGCGGTTCGTTTGAGTTACGACCTTCTTATTCTTCAATACGATGAGTCTTCGCAGAATAACTGGTCTTCATCTTTTGGAGCAAGGCGTCTTAGTGCGGGAGACCGCACAGGTGCCTCTGCTGTGCTTGGTTCTGTCATGGGCTTTAATCTCAATGTGGTAACTTCATTCGGATTGACATTTGCCGCGGAACTACAGGCTTCGCTTGAAGAAAGCAAAACCCGTGTTTATGCAGACACAAGTCTGCATGGAGTTTCAGGCCGTGAAATTCATTTTCAGAATACAAACACCTTCCGCTATCGTGATAATAATGTGGACCCTTTAACTGGAGCTCCAATTTATTCTGGTGTAACTAAGGAAATTGCTTCAGGTATAAAAATTGATGTAGTTGGCTGGGTAAGTGGAGACGGAATGATTACAAGCAAAGTTACAGCTTCTCTTTCCCGTCGTGGTACAGATACCTCGGCTTCAACAGGGAATCCACCGCCTACTTCTGAAAAAATAGTTACTACCGAAGTTTGTGGGAAAAGTGGTGAGCCGGTAGTTTTGAGCGGTCTTGTTCAGCTGGCAGAGAGTGAGCAGGAAAAAGGCAGTCCTTTTATTTCGAAAATCCCGATTTTGGGAAATCTATTTAAATCAAAAGAAAAAACAAAGAAAAGAATGCAGATGGTAATTTATCTGGTTCCGCATGCGGAAGATGCAGACATAAGTATTTATGAAAAAAAATATGATTCGCAATGGGCTAAAGAAAGTATGGAAAAAATAATTCAGAAATTTGGGGGCTATGCTTATGGACAGATTTAATGGAAAAAGCTTTTCTCT
>CAMNHD010000334.1 GCA_946538875.1 uncultured Treponema sp. | reverse complement strand
GCGGAGACTCCACGGTCAGCGGTGAGGCCCCGGTCAGCGGAGACTCCACGGTCAGCGGTGATGTTCCGGTCAGCGGTGCCGCTGCGGTGACGGAAGCCGAAGAGTCGGAGGACGATGACGCAGGTACAGATTCCTCCGGGCAACATACACGCCAGGATATGAATCTTGACAGCGAAGCCGCCTTGCTTGAGACGGTCCTCTTTCTGGAAAGCGAGCCGCAGCCTGTAGAGGCCCTCGCAAAGATTACGCAGTTGTCAGAGGATGTCGTCAATGAATGTGTTGCGCTTCTAAAAGAAAAATATGCCAATGCAGATTCAGGTATAGAACTGTCCCAGATAATCGGCGGCTGGATGCTTACTCCAAAGAAGGAATGCTTTGACCTTGTAAAGGAGCGCTACGGCAAGAAAAACGAAGGCCGTCTGAGCAGGGCTGCCATCGAGACTCTTTCCATAATCGCCTACAGTCAGCCGATTACCCGTGCTGAAATCGAAAGTATCCGTCACGTGAGCGCAGACAATATGATGCGTATTCTTCTTGACAGGAAATTCATCAAGGAAGTGGGAAAGAAGGATATACCCGGAAAGCCTGTGACATACGGTACAACAAAGGAATTCCTGGAATTCTTCCATCTGCAGAGCATTGCGGATCTGCCGCAGCTCGATGCAGCCGAAAGCGAGAGGTTCGAACTTGCAAGATAACAATACTACTCAGACAAAAGACTCGTGGAGACTTCAGCACTACATGGCCCTGTGCGGAGTTGCAAGCCGCCGTGCAAGCGAGGAAATAATTGCGGCTGGCCGTGTGAGTGTGAACGGTGTACAGGTGACTGTCCCCGGAACAAAAGTGGGTCTTGGCGACAAGGTGGAGGTTGACGGTAAGGAAATCCGCTTTGAAGAGACAAAACGCTATGTTCTCCTGAACAAGCCCACAGGTTACGTCTGTTCCATGTCTGACGAAAAGGGCAGGCCCATAGCCTCTGAACTTCTCAAGGAAGCCTATTCAGAGCGGCTGTACAATGTCGGACGGCTTGATATGTTCTCCAGCGGCCTTATTCTGTTCACGAATGACGGAGATTTTGCTGCCCGCCTGTCTCATCCTTCAGCAGAACTTGAAAAGGAATATATTGTGGATTCATCCCTGCCTCTGCCAAGGAATCTTGCCGAGGACTTTATGAAGGGTATCCGTATTGACGGAGTGTTCTACCGCTGCAAGGAAGCGGAGGAGCTGAATTCAAGGAGGATGCGCATTGTCTTGATAGAGGGAAAGAACAGGGAAATCCGCCGTGTGTTCGAGTCCCGTGAAATTGGTATCAAGAGTCTTATGCGCATTAGAATCGGAAACATAGGCGTGGGCGGGCTGCAGTACGGCCAGTTCCGCGAGCTGTCCACCGCAGAGGTGGAATCTTTGCTGAGACTTTGCAACAGGAGAGGTTGACTTAAGATGATAGTTGCTATAGACGGGCCGGCTGGTACCGGTAAGAGCACCGTGGCGCATCAGGTTGCGCAGGATGCGGGGTTGGTTTTCCTGAACAGCGGCAGTTTTTACAGGGCGCTGACCTTGTCCCTGCTGGAGGCCGGAGTTCCTCTTGACAATCAGGAAGCGGTGATGACCCATGTGCAGAAGCAGAATCTTGACTATGTGGACTCCCATCTTATCCTTAACGGTAAGGATGTGGATTCCCTCCTGCATCAGGATTCAGTGGATGCGGCGGTTAGTCAGGTGTCTTCCATAATACCGCTCAGGCATTTTGTCAACGGCCGTATGCGTGAAATTGTTGCCGACATGGACATTATCTGTGAGGGAAGGGATATGACAACCGTTGTGTTCCCCAATGCAGAACTCAAGTTTTATCTTGACGCAAGTGTGGATGTGCAGGCAAAAAGACGCTTTGACCAGGGGGTTTCCGATCTTTCCCTTGAGGAAATCAAGGCTGCGATCATAAAAAGAGACCAAATGGACAGAAATAAGGCAGAAGGTTCTTTAAAAAAAGCACCTGATGCCACATATATTGATACTTCAGACTTGACCATTGTCAAGGTTTGTGAGATAATTGAATCAAAAATCAACGCTTTTAAGGGTTTACGTATGGACAAGAAGGAAGTGGAAATGAATGATGCCTTGGACTCTAACGACAGCATTCACACACAATTGGAAGCATCTATTAATCAAATGGAGTCAGTGGAAAGCGGTAACGTTACAGGTACCGTTGTTGAAGTCAGGGATGACACAGTTTTCGTTGACATTGGCACAGGAAGAGACGGTCAGTTGCGCATCTCTGAATTTGGGGATAATGTACCAAATGTCGGCGACTCAATCACCGTATATTTAAAGGATCCCTGTGGTAGAAACGGTCTGCCGGAAATTTCAAAGCTTATGGCAGATGAGAAGCGCTTGTGGGAAGAATTCAAGTCAGCAGTGGATGAAAAGAAGCCTGTTGACGGAACAATCGAGTCCCAGACAAAGGGCGGCTATATGGTTGACCTCGGTGGCGGAATCAAGGCATTCCTCCCAATCAGCCAGGCAGACAGCCAGAAGGTGGAAAAAGAAGAAAAGCTCCTTGGCGTTAAGGGCAAGTTCTATGTTGAGCGCCTGTATTCAAACGGAAAGCGCAATGTAGTTGTCAACCGCCGCAAGTATCTTGAGGAGCAGATTGATACAAACCGCGAAAAGTTCTTCAATGAAACAAAGATTGGCGATACAGTCGAAGGTACTGTAAAGTCATTCACAAGCTTTGGCGCATTCATTGACCTTGGCGGATTCGATGGTCTCCTGCACATCAACGACATGAGCTGGGGTCACGTCACCCGTCCAAAGGATTTTGTCAAGAAGGGCCAGAAGATTGCGCTCAAGGTTATCCGCCTTGATCCGGAAGGAAAGAGAATCAATCTTTCTCTCAAGCACTTTACAGAAGATCCATGGGTACACTT
>CAMNHD010000333.1 GCA_946538875.1 uncultured Treponema sp. | reverse complement strand
TCTGATGTCACAGCAGAAGAGTAATCTGTAGTGTTTTTATTTCCTGAGTATTAAAAGAAATCCCGGTTGACTCCTACGAGTTTTCCGGGATTTTTTTTTGCACTCAATCAATTTTTCCTACGCCGGAGTGGAGGGGCGCCGGACTGCCGGAGGCGGGACGGCGTTCCGGAGCGGAAGCCCTTGGGCTGGAGCGCAGGAATGGAGGCTAATGCCGGAACCCCGGAACACCGGGAATGCGGTGGGGCATTCTGGTTCGGCGCCTGGGGGTCTGTAATACAATAAGTGCAGTCCGGGAAAATAATATCAGGATGAGGACTAATGCAGACCGGGGTATTGACTTTTATATAATTGTATGCTTATATGTTTATATGACAAATCAAACTAATGGCGGCATTCCGTGTTTTGATGATGCGGACGAAAATGCTTTGTGCGAGCTTGCGGAGTTGTTCAAGATTTTTGGGGATTCTACCCGGGTAAGGATTTTGTATGCTCTGCTTGAGCGCGAAATGAGCGTGACGGATATTTCGGTGGCGCTGAATATGTCGCAGCCTGCTATCAGTCAGCAGCTCAGGGTTCTCAAGACTAATGGTCTGGTCCGCTATACCCGCGAGGGTAAGTCCCTGATTTATTCTCTTGCGGATGAACATGTGAGCCAGATTCTGAGCATTGGGCTTGAGCATCTTGGCGACCGTTGATGCAGTAAAATGGAGGTTTTATGAAAAAGACTGAGTCCAGCGATTCTTTTGATATGAATGAACGGGATGCTTCCCTTAAGGAGCACGGCAATCCTCATGGGCATGAGGACGCTCTTTGCGGGGATGGTCACCATCATGATGATGACGACGACGGCGACGATGAGGACTGTGCCTGCCATAGCCACAACCATCACCACGATGATGAGGACGGCGAGGAAGGCTGTGGCTGCTGCCACCATCACGGACATTCCCACGGCGATGACGATGATGACGAAGAAGAGCACTCCCTTCCAAAGATTATCATTGCGGCTGTTTTGTTTGCTGCGGGCCTCCTGATAGAAAAGCTTCCTGTCTTTGCGCTGACCGGCAGCATTGCACATGGCGACTCTAAGATTTTCATGTGGATCAAAGTGATTTACATGGCCTTCTACTTTGCGGCATACATTCTGTGCGGGCGTGCGGTTATCCGCGAAGCTGTGGAGGGGCTGCTGGGCGGTCATGTGTTCGGCGAGGAATTCCTGATGGCGGTTGCCACAATCGGTGCAATTGTCATGGGTGAATATTCCGAAGCGGTTGCTGTTATGATTCTGTTCCAGCTTGGCGAATTCCTTGAGGACCTTGCTGTCGGTAAATCCCGCAAATCCATTACGGCTCTCATGGATGTCAGACCGGACAAGGCCTGGCTCAAGTCCGACGGTGGAGAAGCGCAGGAAGTTCTTGCAAAGTCGGTTGCGGTCGGGCAGACTGTGGTGGTCCGTCCCGGGGAAAGGGTTCCGCTTGACGGCATTGTGGTAAAGGGCTCTTCGCTGCTGGATACTTCGGCTCTTACCGGTGAGTCTGTTCCGCGGCAGGTTGCGGAGGGGCAGGAAATTCTTTCCGGCTGCGTGAACACTTCCGGTGTTCTTGAGGTCAAGGTTTCAAGACCTTTTGAAAAGAGTACTGCAAGCCGCATTCTTGAACTTGTGGAGCATGCCCAGGGCAAGAAGGCCCGCACTGAAAAATTCATCAGCCGCTTTGCAAGAGTCTACACTCCTATCGTCTGCATTCTTGCTGTTATGCTCGCCGTCATTCCACCGACGGTTCTTGGTCTAACCGGCCACGCTTCTGCCGGTATATGGCGCACATGGATTTACCGTGCACTTGAACTGCTGGTAGTCTCATGCCCCTGCGCACTTGTAATTTCTGTTCCGCTTTCTTTCTTTGCAGGCATCGGCCTTGCTTCGCGCAAAGGTATTCTGGTGAAGGGCTCGAACTATATGGAGCTGCTCAGCCAGGCAAAGACTGTTGTGTTTGATAAAACCGGAACTTTGACCAAGGGGGTCTTCCAGGTGACTGAGGTCCATGTGGCAGATCCTTCTGTCATGGGGCAGGAAGAACTTGTGGCTCTGGCAACCCATGCTGAGTATTATTCCAAGCATCCTATCTCGCTTAGTCTTAAAAATGCACACCACTGCCCTCTCTGCAGAACTGTTGAGGTGGACAATACTGAGGAAATAAGCGGCCATGGTCTCAAGTGCAAGGTGGACGGTCATGCGGTGCTTGTTGGAAATGCGGCTCTGATGCAGAGGGAGAATGTCTCCGGTTACACGGAATGCTCTATGCAGGATCTTGGCACTGTGGTTCACGTGGCACGCGACGGTGCTTACATGGGGCACATCGTGATTTCCGATGTGAGCAAGGAAGATGCTGTTGAAGCGATCAAGGCTCTCAAGAAGCTTGGAATTGAAAAAACTGTCATGCTCACCGGCGATGCAGAAAATGTTGCCAAGGCTCAGTCCAAAAAACTTGGCCTTGACGAATACCATGCGGAACTGCTTCCTGACGGAAAGGTTTCAAAGGTGGAGGAACTGCTTTCCGCGTACAATGGCAGCAAAAAACGTCTTGCCTTTGTCGGTGACGGTATCAATGATGCGCTGGTCCTTACAAGAAGTGACGTGGGCATAGCGATGGGTGCCATGGGAAGCGACGCTGCGATTGAGGCGGCGGATGTTGTAATCATGGATGACATGCCGGGAAAGGTGGCTCTTGCCATAAAGCTTGGCAAAAAAACTATGAGCAATGTTTGGCAGAATGTCTGGTTTGCCCTTGGCGTAAAGACTCTGATTATGGTTCTGTGCGCATGTGGTCTGGCCAACATGTGGATTGCTGTGTTCGGTGACGTGGGTGTGACCATGCTTGCTGTTCTGAATGCAATGCGCCTGCACTGGAAAAAATAATCCAGGACTTTTTCCTG
>CAMNHD010000332.1 GCA_946538875.1 uncultured Treponema sp. | reverse complement strand
AAGTAGCGGTTGAGCAGGCTCCGGTGGAGGTTACCAGAGAAACTGCGGTTGAACATATCCCGGCGGCGCTTAGCAGAGAGGTTGCAGTTGAGCAGACCCCGTCTGCGGTTGTAGCGCAGGAAGTTACGGTTGAGCAGCCCCCTGTGGAGGTTACCAGAGAAACTGCGGTTGAACAGATCCCGGCGGCGCTTAGCAGAGAGGTTGCTGTTGAGCGGACTCCGGCGGCGGTTGTAGCTCAGGAAGAAGATCCCTTCTTTGTGGAAGAGGGAGACTTCTTTTCTTCCCCTGAAACACTTGCAGAGGAGGAAGAACTGGTACAGGACGACAGCATTTTCTTTGACACACTTCTTGCACAGAACGATGACGAACTCTTTGCCGACACACCACTGGCCTCACTTATGCAGGAGAGCCCTGAGAGCAATGCGGCGCAGACATCGGCCGCACCTCAGAACGAAACAGCCTCAAGTCCTTCACTGAATCCGTCAGGCCAGACTGCACAGTCAGCCCAGAATTCAGCCGTGCAGCCCCAGCAGACCTCGCTTGAACAGCCTCTTCCACAGACTCCTCTGGTTCTGATACCAGAACCGGAAATAGTCATGCGCGAAGTTCCACGCTTTACTGAATCCCCATCATCTGAGTGGGTGCCGGAAGAAGTGTACACCGCAAAGACAATTCCTCAGATGAAGACTTACGAGGAAGAAATGAACGGCTTTACAAACGACAAGGACTTCCTCTACGCAGACGACGATGGACTCCTTTCAGATGATTCCGAAGATGCAATTGCAGCGGAAGAAGAGGAGGAGCGTAAAAAGGAAGAAGAACTTGCCGCGGCAAAGGATGCACTTGAAAACTGGGAGCAGGTGGTGCTTGCTGAATACGAGGAAGGCGAAGACCCGCTCTTTACCTATCTTGATGAAAATGTGCTGGAAGAAATTCAGCATACAAACTTGTTCGACAAAATCAACGAACAGGCAGAAAAAAAGACAGGCAATAAGCTGGCAAAGGAAAAGAATCCCCAGCCCAAGGAAGAGCCGAAAACCAGGACTCAGCCAAAGGTCGCAAAGCAGCAGCCAGCCGTCAAACCTGAACTTTCCGAACCGGAGACTCAGAAGGCAGTGGAACAGGCCGTTTCAGGACTCCTTGAAAAATGCGAGTCGGTGCTGGTAGAACAGAAACATGCAGTATCGGAAGATAATATGCAGGATTTAAGCGGAATTAAAGAAAATCGCATTAAAAATTATAATGTTATATGGCCTTTTGTCGCAGGCGGAGCCGGACTATTCACCCTGTTTATCGTTTTGCTGACAGTTTTCAGAAAAAAGGATGATAAGGAAGGCAAGAACAAAAAGGAGACGACAGTATGAGTAATGCAGGTACAGTAGAAGAGAGGGAAAACATGATGAAAAGAATATTTTGTAAGATTTTATGTGCGCTGATTTTCATTTCGGGACTTGTCTTTACAGCCTGTAACTCATGGATGACCGGAGACGATTTTTTTGGAACAATCGCCGACGAAGTAAAATACGCAAATGCTGAAAAGGTGAACGTGTTTATCCGCTACCCCAGCACAAATATGGGCGAAACAAGCCCCAACGGTAACTCGACACAAAAGGTTGACATTCCGTTTACAATCACCGCTGTGGATTCTGCTGCCTACGGTTTCTACAAGTGGGCAGCATTCACCACAGAAGACTATTCCACCATCAAGCAGTACAATATTCTGTTCAACACGGAGGAAGAGTATCAGGAGACCTACGCGGTGAAGGAACTCCCCGGATCGGAAGTGTATTTTGAGGACGAAAACAATCCTGTCACCACCGCCAAGATTCTTACCAAGCGCAACGACGTGTACATAATGCCGATATGTGTGCGCAGACCCTATATCATGAGTTCAATTCCGGCAGACAATGCAACCGGTGTCGTCAAGAATACAGCCATCACAATTGTTTTCTCACGTCCAATGGATAGGTCCCAGCTGATAGCAGAAGACGGCACTCTTTTGTACGGAAATTCCGACTATATAGCGATTCAGCCATACATCAATTCAGGAGAAATTTACACTTACCGCGATATTGATACCGACCTTGAAGGCCAGAAGATGACGGCAAGCCTTTCTTCCTCGGGAAGAACCCTTACCATCCGTCTGCCTGAACAGAACGACAAGGGCGAAAAGATTTACTTCAACCCTGGAAACCTGCTCATAAGTCTTAGCCGCGAACTAAGGGACACAAGCGGTTTTACAATGGCTTCGGACGTTTCAATCAGCTTTTCAGTAGTCGGTCAGCTTGATACGACGCCGCCGATGGTCCACGAGCTTGAAGTGGGAGCAGAATCTCTCACCACAAACGGCGCAAGTCCTTCTGATCCAATGCCTCATGTGGGTTCTGTGGTCAATGTACGCACCTGGATGAGCGATAGATCCAAGGAAAACGAGCAAGGCAGTTCCGAATCCGCTGTTACACTTGTTCGCTATACACTTGAGCGTCTGAGCGGAGCAGATTCAACGGAAGTTGTGTTCTCCGGCACAGGCACCACGCTGTATGAAGACCAGTCATATCCGTATGTCTCCGGAACGAACTTTACAACATCGCCAAAGGCAGTCCTTACAGACGAGCAGTCAAAGGCCGGTGTTGTGCTTGCAATCGATATTGACGGATCAGGTTCTTCCGCTTCCGGTGACGGTCTGTTCAAGCTCACTGTATGGGGCGAAGACGTCAATGGTAACGTGGGAAATCATAGCGAGCCTGTTGATGCAAGCAGCCATGCCGAAGCAGAGTCAAAATGCATTTACTTCATCAAAGACACCAAGGCTCCTGAAGCAATCAGTAACAGCAGCTGTGTTTCCGCTGAAAGTGCAAGTGCTCCATACGGTTGGTACAATGAAGAATCAGTCTCCAACAAGATCGGAAGAGCGTCGTGTAGGGAAAGAGTGTAGATCTCGGTGGTCGC
>CAMNHD010000331.1 GCA_946538875.1 uncultured Treponema sp. | reverse complement strand
AATGCTTGGCGGTGGGAATGACTCCTGCATCCATCGAGCCCTGTGCAAAAGCTTCTCCAAGCACCCCTACTTCCGTTGGGTCCGAACCGAATGAACGTGGGCCTATGACTGTTGAGTCAAGGTCTGTGTAAAGGTCCACGGCCGGAGCAAAATTCATGTTTATGCCCAGCGCGTTTATTTCCCTGTTGATGTAATAGCCCGAATAGTAAGCGTCTATCGGATATCCGCCTGCACCGATTGACATGTTTCCCGGTGTGTCGGAAGTTTCTCCCTTGACATGGCGGATCCAGCCGCCCTCCTGGTCGGTTGCCACAAACAGCGGAATTTTGTACGGACGGTTTGCGGCAAGTTTCTGCAGCGAACTTACACTGCGTGCCACCTGCTTGATGTCGTCAGTGTTCCAGCCAAAGACTTTTACGCTTCCAAGTCCACGCTCTTTTACCCACGTGTTCAGAAGTACGGATGGCTCTGCTCCTGCCCAGCCGAACATGAGTATCTGCGAAAGAAGTTCTTCCTCGCTCATGCGGTCGACAATCGCCTGTGCAAGAACATCGGCGGGATAGTTGCTCCAGAATGTGATGTTTTCCGGCAGTGTCGCGGCTGTGGCTTTACGGGTTGCCTTTGCCTTGGCATCAGAGTTTACGGGTACCCATTGGGCGGCGGCGGTAGCTGTGACTGCCGCCGTCAGAGCTGCAAGCAGGACCAGGAAGTGTAAGCGTCTCATAGATTATTTGTATTCCTCACCGTTCAGTTCCTGGATGAATTTCTGCGCCTGGTGGGCTGCAATTGCTCCGTCAGCACAGGCCGTGACAATCTGGCGGAAACTCTTGGATCTTACATCACCCGCGGCATAAAGTCCAGGAATAGAAGTCTCCATATCTTCATTGGTGACGATGTAGCCGCTCTGGTCAGTCTTCAGCTCTGCAAAAAGAGATGTGCGGGGAAGCATTCCCACAAAAATGAACACTGCGCTGGCCGCAAGGTTTGTCTTTTCTCCAGTGAGCACATTCGTGATTTCAACAGACTGCACCTTTTTTTCGCCCTGGATTGCGGTCACATTTGAATTGAAAACAACGCTTATCTTTGGGTTTGAGAGCACCCTTTGGGCAACAGCCTTCTGTGCGCGGAACTGGCCCTTTCTGTGCACAACTGTCACATGAGAGCAGAGGGTCGCAAGATAAGTTGCTTCGTCGCAGGCAGAATCACCTCCGCCCACAACCACGACTTCCTTGTTGCGGAAGAACGGTCCGTCGCAGGTTGCACAGTACGAAACTCCGCGGCCTTCAAATTCCTTTTCTCCGGGAGTACCCAGCTTACGGTGCTCGGCGCCGGTTGCAAGGCAGAGTGTCGGAGCTTTGCATTCGCCGGATTCAGTCTTTACAATGAATTCTCCACCAGTCTTTTCCACGGAGGAAACAATTGTCTGGATAATTTCGGCACCAAAAGCCTGGGCCTGATCCTTCATGTTCTGAATGTAGGCCATGCCGTTCACAGCCGGAAAAACTCCAGGGTAGTTCTCTAGGTTGAAGATGTTCGTCACCTGTCCGCCGGGCAGACTCTGGTCAATCAGCAAAGTCTTGAGGTTTGCCCTTGAAGCGTACTGAGCCGCAGAAAGTCCTGCCGGACCCGCACCGATAATGATAAAATCGTACTGTGTATGTTCCATGGCTCTAAATATACAATAAGTTCTGGAATTCTGCAAGCCTATTTAATTGTATACAATCTAATTTTTGATAATTTTTTGTTATTATTTCTCGGGACGGCACCGTACACCCCCAAATTGCCAGTTGGGCGCAGTGCGCAGAATTTACGCATCGGCAAGTTCCCCGCTTTCCAGGGTTCCGTCCGCTATGCGGCCTCCATTACTCCGTTCGCTTCCGCTCACTGCGCAACCGCCTGCGGCGGCCCTTCCAATCGGGCGTAGGCAGCATTGGAGATGTGGGGCTGACTTTTCCCGGCACATGTTCAACACCAACTCCCCGGCATAGTATTGCCTATGCAAAATCAGCGACCAGTTCACAGTGGAATTCAAAATCTCTAAGGGAATCTTTTTTTTCACCTGGTCGGAGACAAACAGCTCAACTTTAGCACTGCAGGAATGCCCAAGAAATATTCTGGTGGTGGCACACTTTGCAGACGGCCGCACCCCCGCCACGACACACGCATGCGGAGGAACTGCAGCCGCAAAACTTATCTGTACTTTACAGCGGTACCGTAAGCGATAATCTCTGCGGCACCCTGCATCACCTGGGAAGAACCGTAGCGCACGCCAACGATTGCGTCTGCCCCAAGTGCCTGGGCTTCGTCAACCATGCGTTTGGTTGCAAGCTGCCTAGCCTCGTTGAGCATGTCAGTGTAGCCTTCAATTTCTCCGCCGACAAGAGTCTTTATACCTGCCAAAAAATCGTGTCCCACATTCTTTGTCTGAACAATGGCACCCTTTACAATTCCCAAAGCCTCAATTTCCTTTCCAGGAATACTTTCAATACTGACTAGCGTCATCCATTTCTCCTTGTTTTAATTTTTTTATTCTTTGCACCAAGGCAAAAATAATCGTGGCAATAATAATCACAGGAACCGCGACATACAGAATAATGATAATCTTTGGAATATCATCTATTGTGTTGGCCCAAAGAAAAAATCCGGCAACTGCAGCAAATAGCGCGATGCAGACAAGACTGGAAATCACAGCTCCCAATATCTCTTTCTTGATATTAACTTTCTTCTGTCCCATACTTTTTCTCCTCAATTTGACTCTATCAGATTTGTTAAAGCTTTTCAAGCAATGCGAATGTGCCTTGGAGGTAATGAGATACAGAATCTATTCTGCCTTTTGGAACAACAGACTACGGGTCCAGTCAGGAATGACAATGTGTTTTGTAAAGTAGTTTCAGGTATTTGTCAGGAAGGAAAAATGGTGTTAGCGGTGAACGGGAGTCGAACCCGCCTGTCGAGCTTGGGA
>CAMNHD010000330.1 GCA_946538875.1 uncultured Treponema sp. | reverse complement strand
CATTTTTCCGCAATTCTTCTCAGATAAGGACTTACGAAAAGAAAAAGACTGAATTTCAGAACGAAATCACAAAGGTCACTCAGGAAATCCAGAATCTGCATACCAAGAAGCTTGACTATGAGTCCAAGGGCGACTCCACCAATGCTGATAAGATTCAGGGCCAGATTGAAAAGCGTACTGAATATCTTACTGAATACACCCGCACCAAGAACGAGGAGCTGCAGAATCTCCGCACAAATATGCAGAAGAACGACGACTTTTACAAGAAGTTGTATTCTGTTCTTGAGAAGGTGGCGGAGGCTGAGGGCTACTCAATGGTCCTGAGCCTTCAGCAGAACAATGCGATTCTGTGGTACAGTCCTTCCGTGGACATAACTGATCAGGTGATATCCGAGCTTGGCTTGAAGAACAACTAATCTGATTGATTCTTATGGCAGACGAAACTCCTCTTTTTACACAGTACCAGGGCATAAAGAGAGAGCATCCCGATGAGGTGCTCTTTTTCCGCCTTGGTGACTTTTACGAAATGTTCGACTCTGATGCGGTGGAAGTTTCCCGCATTTTGAATCTTACGCTTACGCACAGGGCAGACCGTCCTATGTGCGGCATTCCCTACCATGCCTCCAAGGTTTACATTGCGCGGCTTCTGCGTGTGGGCAAGAAGATTGCCATTGCGGAGCAGGTTGGGGAGATTGCCCACGGAAAGGGCCTGACTGAACGCAAGGTGATTGAGATTATCACTCCGGGGACTGCTACGGATAGTGAATATCTTGAGGGCGGGGTAAACAACTTTCTTGCTTCGGTGAATGTTTGCCGAGGACAGGTGGGCTTTGCTTATATTGATGTGACTACCGGCGAATTCCGTGCCACCAGTTTTTCTCTTGACACCATCGACCAGAATCTGCGCAAGGAGGTGGGTAGGTGCAGGCCAAGGGAGATTCTTCTGCCTGATTCCCTGAAGAGCAATGCGGCGGTGAACTCTATGCTTGAGTCTGTGCCGGATGCTTCTGTCTCATGGTATCCTGACTGGAACTTCAACGCCGCCACAAACTATGCGCGTCTTGTAAAACAGTTCAAGACTGCAAACCTGCGCTCCTTTTCTCTTTCCGAAGATTCTCCTGAGGTGCCGCCTGCCGGTTTCCTGCTTGATTATCTGGAAAAGACGACCAACACTGCTACTCCCCATGTGACTGGAATCACTGTTTATTCTGATGCTCAGTATGTTATTATTGATGACTCTTCGCGGCGGAATCTTGAAATCTGCTTTAATTCCCGTGACGGAAGCTCTCAGTACACTCTGCTTGAATGCGTGAACTGTACCAAGACTTCTATGGGAAGCCGTATGCTCCGCGAGTGGCTTAACTTTCCGCTTACTAATCTGAACCATATTCTGGCCCGTCAGCAGCATACTTCTCTGTTCGTGAACGACCGTCAGCTTCTTAAGCGGGTGCGTGACCAGCTTGACGGTATTCTTGATATTGAACGTCTTGCGGGGCGCATTGCCATGGACAGGGCTCACGGCAAGGATCTTCAGGCTTTGCGGCAGAGTCTTGTGCTGTGGCTCAAGGCCCAGGCTTTTCTTGGCGAAAGGAATTTTGCTTCTCTTCCGACAAAGGATGCCGAGGACATTATCTCTCTGATTCAGAATTCAATACTTGACGATCCGGCGACTTCTCTGACCGAGGGGCGTATTATCCGTGACGGATGGTCGGAGGAACTGGATCATTGGCGTGATGTGCAGACGAACTTTAACCGGATCCTTGAGGAGTATGCCCAGGAGGAGAGGGACAGGACTGGGATTCAGAATCTTAGGATAAAGAACAGCGGCAACATGGGCTATTTTATCGAAGTGACCAAGGGCAAGCTTTCCAAGGTGCCTGAACACTTTATCATAAGGCGCGCCCTTGTCAATGCAGACCGCTATACTACGGAAAAACTTCAGGAACTGGAGGCAAGCCTTAACGAAAGTGCCTCGCGGATTTTGTCCCTTGAGAGGGATCTCTTCCTTGAAGTCAGGGAGTCTCTCAAGAAATTTGTTCCATACCTTCAGCAGACGTCGCAGGAGGTGGCTTATGCCGATGTGACTTCCAGCTTTGCGCAGGCGGCTATCACACACGGATGGGTATGTCCTGAGGTTGAGGATTCTACTGTCTTTATTGTGGAGGAAGGCAAGCATCCGGTGGTGGAGCAGCATATTCCGGCGGGCGAGTTTGTACCGAACAGTCTTTCTCTCTGCGCTGATGAAAAGGCTCCAAGGTTTGCCCTTATCACCGGGCCCAACATGGCTGGTAAGAGTACTTTTTTGCGTCAGAATGCGCTTATTGCGCTTTTGGCCCAGACTGGCAGCTATGTGCCATGCAGAAGTGCAAGGCTTGGCGTTGTGGACAGGATTTTCTGCCGTGTTGGTGCAAGTGACAATCTTGCGCGCGGTGAGTCCACTTTCCTTGTTGAGATGACGGAGACTGCCCATATCCTGCGCTCGGCTACCGGGAGGTCTCTTGTAATCATGGACGAGGTGGGCCGAGGCACTAGTACGGAGGACGGACTTTGCATTGCGTGGGCTGTCAGTGAATATCTTTTGAACCGCATCAAGTGCAAGACTCTGTTTGCAACCCATTACCATGAGCTTACCCGCATGGAGCATGAACGGCTTACAAAGCTGTGCATGGCTGTGCAGGACGACGAAAACGGCATTGTCTTTCTGCGAAGGGTTGTGCCCGGTGCCAGTGAAAACAGTTACGGTATTCATGTGGCTCATCTTGCGGGTGTGCCCAAGGCTGTGATTGACAGGGCGCAGGATGTTCTTGAGAAGATTCAGGGGGAGGCTGCCAGCAAGCCGATTCTTGGACAGCTTGTGGAATCTGGTGATTCTGGCGTGGCGGAATGTGGTGACGCTGATGTGGGCGGTACTGCGGGTATGACTGCCGCTGGTGGTGTGGCCGGTGCGCTTGCGGCTGGTGAATCCGGTGCTGCC
>CAMNHD010000329.1 GCA_946538875.1 uncultured Treponema sp. | reverse complement strand
GTAGCTGTGGTTTCCTGAAGCACACAGTCTTCCTCCGTTCTCGGAGAGCGTATCATAGACAATGTTTTCCACAGTGGCACCGTTGATTGCTATCACAGTTCTGTATGGCATCGCATCGTCCTGTCTTGTATGGTAAACAGAGTAGCGTCCGGCAGAAAAATAGCGCTCAGAAGCAAGAGAATGCTTGATTCCGCGTTTATCGTCAATCGTCACCTGTCCAATCACAAGGGGCTTGTCACCGCTGATGCCCGGCATAGGGATACGCGGGTTGATGGCAGTTCCTTTTTCTGTATCCAGAACCATAAACTCAAGGCAGCTCTGTCCCTTCTGCCAGCCGGAATTTCCACTGGTTCCCAGCACATCGCCAGGAGTGACGTCTGTTTCCTCGCCAAGCCCGCTGTCCAGAGATTCCTCGTCCAAATTGGCATAGACAGTTGTAAAATGGTCGTCGTGCGAAAGAATCACGGCATTTCCCAAGGTGCTCTCGAACCAGCCGTAATCATCGGTGTGCTCGGAGATGACAATAGTCACAGACCCCTTGTCCGCAGGATGCACCGCACCGCTTTCAGTAAAAATAACAGATGAAGCTATATTTCCGCCGCGTAGCTGACCAAAATGGGAAAAGAGAGAGGAGCTGTCTATGTTTTTAAGCGGCCAGTCAAATGCCCATACCGGGAGCGACAGGGCAAATAGCCCCGCAAGTCCCGCCACACAGGAAACCACAACACTTTTTTTTGAAAAATACATATTTATACTTCCTACATAATTATTAAGATTCTCAAAGCCGTCCCAAGACTGAATCTCATGGGCAGCACAGGCTTTTCTAACGCCTTGAGACAGTGAACCGGGAAATCTTGTTGTCCCGCCCGACAAAAACCGCATCCCCTGCAACCTGAATGCAGGCGGCACTTCCCTGGAACGAGAACTGTGCGACCTTGTGGTCAAAAGGCTCTATGATAGTCACTGTGTAAGTTCCGCCGTCACGGCTAAGCACGTAGACGAGTCCGTTTGTTTCCGATTCCTCAATCTGGGAAATGGCACCGGAAAGAGGAATGCTGGAACTTTTTAGAGTGTCCAGGTTCACGATGCCAAGGCCGCCGTTAAAGTTGTAGAAGACAGTCCTGTCGTCCAGACTGAATTTTACAATAACCTGCCTTGTAAAGTCCTTGGGCAGATATTCATGGAATATTATCTTGCTGTGCTCACCGTTCTTTTCCGCAACCACAAAGCGCTGCTGGTCACGTCCGCTGACGCAGGCCAGCTTGTTGCCGTCAGATGAAATGCCGGCCCCAAGAATCACAGGCACATTGCTTCCACCCGGCATAAAGCGCTGGCTGATTTTTCCATCAGGGGTGAACGATGCGATGGTACCGTCTGCAAAACCGGCAACAATGCCGCCCCTGGAGGAACCGAAAGCCGTGATTGGGGCGTAACTTTCGTAAATCCATTCTCTCTTGCCGGAAGAATCACACTTGACAAAGGAATTTCCCCCTGCAAGAAAAACAAAGATTCTCTCCTTGTCAAAGAAAGGAAATCCAGCTTCCTCTATGTTTCCCAGATATTCTCCTGAATTGGAATAAAATGCGGCAGAAGTGTTGTCTGTTCCAAAAGTGCTGTAGTATGAAGACGAGATGGCAGACTTGACCGGATAAGGAATATGCGAGACAACCTTTCCGTCAGGAGTAAAGTATCCTATGCTGAGCCCCATCTTGTAAGGTATAAGTTCATCATCTGCTGCGGCCTCCTGCACATGGGAGACATCCTCGGTCCACTCAGGTGTCAGGTGAAGCTCGGTTCCAAGAGGCCGGAGCGCAAGAATAATGTATAGGACACAAAAAAGCGTTACGCAGACAGCAATTATGTGCTTTCTTTTTTTTACTGAATCATTAATCCTACTTTTCATGCTGACAATATTAGTCTAATAACACTTTTTTTTCAAGTCTGAATCCAAGTGAATAAAACCAATCGCGCCACTTGCCCCAAAAAGCTCTGTCCGCTATAATTCCGTAAGAGTGTGTGACAATAACACTCCGCATGAATATAAAAAATAGAAGGTTTAAAATGGCCGCTTTCGAAATAATTTATGAGAACCAGGAAATTCTCCTGGTGAACAAGCCATACGGCACCTCAGTCCAAGGAGGAAAGGGCGTCCTGCATCCACTGGACAGAGAGCTGTCAGAACGGCTTGGATTTAAAATCCATCTTGTGCACCGACTTGACAAGGACACCTCTGGCATACTGGTTACCGCAAAGACACCTCAGGCGGCTGCGAAATGGACCAATCTGATAGGCACAAAGCAGGTGACAAAGCAGTACACGGCTATCTGCATAGGCACGCTTCCAGCGGAAAGGGGAACTCTTACCGACGTCATAGAATCCCACGGTAAAAGGGTTACTGCCACCCTGTCCTATGTAATAGAAAAAACAGTCAGACTGACCATACCTTCCGCAGAACCGGATTCTCCTGCAAAAGAGCTTGAAATGTCCCTGGTAAGAATCACCCTTGGCACCGGCAGGATGCATCAGATACGCATACAGCTGGCCAAAGCGGGCGCACCTATAGCAGCAGATGACATTCACGGCAACTTCAAGCTGAACAAGCTTGTGCGCAGACTCGGCATAAAGAAGCTCTGCCTCTCGGCAAGCACCCTGACAATTCCTGAAAACGGCACAGACAAAACGTTTTCCGTACCGCTTCCCGAACACATGCAGTCAATACTGGATAAATTCTTCAGTCAAGCTCAAGCATGATAGGGCAGTGGTCACTACCCAAGACTGACGAGAGTATGCTGCTCGACTTTACATGCGCTGCAAGGGAATCGTTGACACACTGGTAGTCAATGCGCCACCCTACATTCTTTTCACGGGCACGCATACGGTAACTCCACCATGTATACTGCCCCGGTTCTGCACAGAATTTACGGAAGGTGTCGGTGAACCCGTTGCTGGAGAAGAAATCCATCCATGCACGTTGCTCA
>CAMNHD010000328.1 GCA_946538875.1 uncultured Treponema sp. | reverse complement strand
TCGTCATGGGCCTTTGCAATCTCCGGATCCAGCAGAAAGCGGCGTGTAATGTCCTTGCTGACTTCTCCGGCCATATAGTCACGCTGCACGGAAACCACAGTAGGATTCTTGTTGGAGTTTTCCTGCTTGACTTCCTCGTTGTTTTCCTCAAGCAGACTCAGAATTTTGTCGTCGGTTGTGTTCGACTTGCGCATCAGGTTGTGGCGGTAGCGGTAAGTGATATACAACTTTGCAACTGTATAGGCATGGTGCTCCATTATGCCTGTTTCAACCAGGTCCTGAATATCCTCAACGTTCAGGGCATGACCTTCGTTGTGGCACTGAATCTCAATGTCGTCCACAATGCTGTTTATCTGACTTTCAGAAAGACGGTCGCGTTCTTCAACCTGTTTATTGGCTTTGGTGATAGCTGTATAAATCTTGTTGCGGTCAAAAATAACCTCTGCGCCGTTTCTCTTGATAATCTTCATTTATCCACACCCCTCTTATTTTCTGATAATATTGATAATTATGAAGTGTTTACTTTTAATTTCAGTTTTTAAAAAGCGCTAGATATAGTGCTTTTATAGTCCTAGTCTACTAGGGATAGCGTATAAAGTCAATAGAACGCAGATGGCAAAAAAATGTTCCCCATGCCCTGAAAAACCCTTTTTTACGCATAAAATCCGCACTTTCAGGGGGTCAGAAAAAATTTTGTCCCACAGTAAAAACTTCCACGGGCTGTTTAGGGGTACACTTTTAAAAAATTTTTTTGAGCACAGGCCAGATGCCGACCCGCTTTCCAGGGTTCCGGATGAGTCTATATGTCTTAAAATTTCCTACTATTCCAATATCTAAATAGGGTTTATTGACTAAGAATATCTTTTTGTGTACAATCCTGAAAAAACACAGAGGTAAAACTATGAAGAAACAGATTATTTCCGCAGCATTATTGATCGTAGTCGGCTCGGCAGTTTTTGCCGCAGAGGCAAAGGCTGATCTCCTTGTGGGGACAACCGCACTGGAACAGGACGCAGGAGAAAAACTTGCATTTGGTGGAGCGTATGTCCTGTTGGATGCGTCAGCCGGGTCAGACTATTTTGATGTGGCAGGAAAGGTATACTACCGTCTGAACTCAGTTGCTGAAGGGGAAAAGGAAAAGCAGAAGCTTGAAATTAAAAAAGCCTTTGTAAAGCTCAGGCCGTTCGGTACACAGGTCTTTGAGCTGGCAATAGGAAAACTGTATTCCTACTATCTTCCCGGAGCATATTTCTCACTTGCCGAAGTGTATACGGGTGCAAGCCGCTGGGGGCAGACAGGAGTAGGTCTCCTTGCTTCCTATGGCGGCTTTACGGCAGGAGTTTCACTTCCGCTTACAGAGTCCTATGTTGGGTTTGACAAATCCTGGGGAATCCACGCAGGCCTTTATGCAGACATCAGCACCTGGGCAGGAGATGTGGTTCCTGTAAAAACAGGTGTTTCCTTATGGTATGACTATACAGCGGCAACTGCATCAGATCCGGCACTGAACGACATAGCCTTTACACTGTCCGCGCTGTGGTCTCCAAAGTACAAGGGCTTTGTAAGCAAGGTTTCTGTTTTCGGCGCCTTTACCTACAATGCAAATCCCTATGTGGCAAGTTCTGTTTTCAAAAACGTGAGCAATTATGCTGCTGTTGGTAAGTCAAACTTTGGTTCCCTTAATGCAAAGGCAACAATTGGAAAGACACAGCTGGTACTTGAGGCAGAAACAGGAAAGTCCCTTGATTCGGAATATGTTCCCCTGTATGCGGGAGTTCAAGTCCTTGTTCCGATTGTGGAGCATCTTGCTCTGAAACCGCGCTTCTTATATTACGGGGCACTGAATGCCGCGGACGCAAGTCTTTCCCGCAACACATTCGAGGCATATCCACGCCTGTGGCTTACATTTGGAAAACAGACAGTCTCCCTTGGCGCAAGACTTGCCGCAAAGGAAACTGACACTGACAAGTATGAGTTTGAGTGGAGCATACCGCTTTACTACGAAATCAAATTCGGTAAGTAGTGTCTCCGCAGCAAGTTCTGAATGGCTTGAGTGCCAAGCTGTTCCCCGAATCCGGTTCAGGACTTGTTTACCATTTATGGGCGGATAAAAACCAAAATCAGTGACACAGCAAGAAGAACAGCTCCGGTTACAAGCAAATGCGCAAAGTGACCGCTGCTGTTCTTTTGTTTTTCCTGAACATATTCGTAATAAGAATGATAAGTGGGATCAGGATTTTTGGGATTCCTGATACGGTCAAACAGTTTTTTTGTTGCAAATCCAAGTGCACTGAATCCACCGTGCTTTGAAACAAGGGTAATTCCTCCAGCCACAAGAAAAAGTACCGCCGCACAGAAAAATGAATCGCACCAGATGACTGTCTGCGTCTTCAGTTCGTGGAAGTTATGGTTGTTGTATGCATAGAATAAAAACGTAAGAGCTATGGCAATGCCGGAACTTATGCTCCATCTGATTATACTCTTGGAATCAAGCTTCATTTGTTACCCCGGGTTCATTTTTATAAGTCTGTTTGTATGAGTCAAATTCTTTTTCCGAACAGTAGACAAAATGGCCTGGATAAACTTCACGCATTTCCGGTTTCTGAACTGAATAATCGTGGGCGGTTTCCGGGTTGTAGACAATACGCCTGCGCTTTTTTTCGTAGGTGGGGTCGGGTAGAGGAATGGCGCTCAGCAGAGCTTTTGTGTATGGATGCAGGGGATGTGTAAAGAGTTCGGTTGAAGTGGCGGTTTCCACAATCTTTCCGTAATACATGACAGCAATCCTGTCGGAAAAATATTTTACAACGGAAAGGTCATGTGCTATGAACAGGATTGTCAGTCCCATATCTTTTTTTAGGCCGTTGAGCAGGTTGATTACCTGTGCCTTTATGGAAACATCAAGTGCGCTCACCGGTTCGTCGGCTATGATAAGTTCAGGCTTCATGATTATTGCCCGTGCAATTCCTATGCGCTGTCT
>CAMNHD010000327.1 GCA_946538875.1 uncultured Treponema sp. | reverse complement strand
CCCTGTAGAAGACATGGAAGGCCTGAAGATTAAAATTACTGCAGAAGATGATATATCTATAAAAACTCAGACTGATTTTATTGTTCCTTCCGAATGTGATTACAATACATATTTCAGCAGTAACACATTAACAGCAGTCAACCCACCGGAGTTAAGCTTTCTCATTGTTGAAACGAAATCAGATAATACAACAGTGCTTCATTATGACTGGGATAATTACAGATTAATTGAGGATGCTTCCTATACAATTCTCCCCTTTATAAGTTATGTTGAAGAATCTAATACTGTTTCAACTTTTTACGGAGAAATTGGAAAGACTGTCTATACAAAGCCTGAATCAAGTGGATGGCTTGAAGATAGGATACAAGTTATTGGTGACCCTGTTTTTACAAAAGGAAGTGAAGAAAATACCGTTTTAATTACACTTACAGTTCCCGATGATTCATGGGAAAAATTTGATTCTATTTTTACCACAAGACCCTTTGTATATTTTGAAAAGGGTACAACAAAACTGACCGTTATGCGCAATACCGATGAAATGTTCAAAAACGATACGAACCTTTTTATTGGTGTCATAAAAGATAACAAACTTAATTCTGAGTATACGGTTATAGACTTGCCTGCACTTACAGACCCAGCCCTTGACAACGCCATGCCCTGGGCCACATTGACCCATCCTGAATATAATCATTATCTTCTTACCATGGGAGATTATGAATCAGGCCCTAAATCTGCAAAACTCATTACAAAGGCTGGTGAGAAAATTCCTCTTGCAGATGAAAACACAGGTTTTGCTGATATTGAAATAGCCCAAGACATGATTGACAAATATGGTCTTATAGAAGCTGTCGGAAATTACAACTGCGTTTATTTTGAACTTGAAGATCAGGCCGGAAACATCTGCACAAAAGCAGTAAAAATAAATGCTACTGATAATTCTGCTGGTGAGTGTACAGCCCTTTCCTCTACACAAACAAATAAATGGCGCATTAAGTTTGATGATGCCACTTATAATAATTTTTCGGAATATAGAATTCAGATGGATTCTCTTTCTGGCAATGAAACAAACTGGACTTCATCAATTGCAGGTGGAGTACAGTCAGGTTCAGATGGATGGCTTGGGCCTTATGACATAAATGACGGTTCATGGCTTCGTATTATAAATCAGCGTACCGTTGAAACAGATGGTGTCGCTTACGAATACTACTCAAACCCAACCTATCATTTTGCAGGAAGTCCAAGCAGCGGCAATTTTGACTACATTCTTTCCTATTCGGAAAATGCAAGGCTCATTTCTTCTGATGCGCCAGTGCTTGTTCACACCATGGTAACGGACAGCCCCTACAGTGAATGTTCTTCATGGTCTGCAGAAAAGTGGGAACTTTACGAAGAAGAAAAAGGCTTGAAGTATCTTCCTTTAAGCGAAACTGTAACAGGTCCTGCAATTTATACCATCCCGCTTGATGAAATAGAAAGCGGAAACTGTTACTGCATGATTATTCGTTTTGCTGACGGTAAAACTGTTATGTCAGAAGTAAAACAAAAATAACCCCTGTATTCTTACTTTTTCTGATTATCTCCTCATTTTAAGTTTTGTTTAAGACTGTTTTAAGGAATAATTATCAGTTCTTGTAACGGGAATTTTGCTTTCTGGTCTTGCAGCATGTAATATGGAACAGCTTTATTCAGTATTATCTGGGCATAAAAACTCAGAATGATACGGTAAATCTTCAGATAATCGGAGATGCCGGATCAAACATTACCTACTGCGAATAAACCTACCGTTACGGAAGAATCTTGCACAATCTGATTTTTTTTTTATTTTTTTTTATTTTGATTTGTCCAAATGCTCTCTTCAACACCTATATATATTGTAGGGGCGTGAATTAGTTTTTTAGAAATTCCGCCTGACATTTATTTATATGAGGTGCTAAATGGAAAAAGAATGGACTTCACTCTCAACCCAATGGGAAAAACTCACTCTCGCAAACAACTTTATCTTTTACAAAGTTATGCGACACCACCCTGATGCCTGTCAGCATTTAATAGAAATATTGCTTGGCATAAAAATCGAAAAAATGGAAATGATAGGCGAAGAAACCATGATGGTTGATTTTGGTGCAAAAGCAATACGGCTGGATGTTTTTGTTAAGGATTCAAAGCGAATGTATGATGTGGAACTTCAGATTGCAGATACAAAGGAACTTCCGGAACGAAGCCGCTACTATCAGGGAATTATGGATATAGACTCCCTTAAATCCGGACAGCAGTACAAGGAACTGAAAGATTCCCACATAATTTTCATTTGTATGGACGACATATTTGGAAAAAAACTCCCTGTTTACACCTTTGAAAACATCTGTATGGAGGATGGAAACACAAAACTGATGGACAGAACATTTAAACACTTTTTTATTGTGCCTAATTGTGCTACAATGCTAAATGAAGGGGATGCAAAAACATTCTTCAACTACTTGATCTCAGAAAAATCCGCGGACACTTATACAAAGGATTTAAAAGAATACGTGGATGATGCCAGACACAACACACAATGGAGGCAGCAAATGATGACATGGGAAAGACAAAGAGCCTACGACTTTGAAGCCGGACGTACAGAAGGTGCTAGAGAAAAAGCCCTTGATGATGCCCGAAATTTACTTGCAAACGGTGTAAGTCCTGAAATTGTGGCTAAATCAATCGGGCTGGAAATGGAAGAAGTGTTAAAAATCCAAAAAGAAGTTTTTCCCGATAAAAATACAGCCGTTTAAAATAAAAAAAGGCAGCCTGTTTAATCCCCGAGTTTTTGTGATTTTTTGCAAAGCAAAAAAAGCGAGCCATGCGAGCTAACAAAAACTCGTTAAGCAAAAAAAAAGACAGCGTTAGCTGTCATTTTTTTTTGCGACGGTCCCTACGGGAGTTGAAGGGTTCTGGTCGCTGCGTCCATGCAGCTCCCGTCACCCCGGCTACATTCGCTGTCGGTG
>CAMNHD010000326.1 GCA_946538875.1 uncultured Treponema sp. | reverse complement strand
ATTTTGCGTAAATTTACAGACGCTATGGATGCATTTTTATTACAGACTGCAAGGCACTACTACAACCTGCCCGGCATAGAGAAAACCTGCTTTATCTTCCCCAACAGTCGTTCCATGGTGTTTTTCACAAAATACCTTGGAGACCTTGTCAAGGGGAACAAGCCACTGCTGTGCCCGCAGATGTTCACGGTGAACGACTTCTTTGCAAGCCTGTACAGCGGAAAAACGTCTGACCGTCTAAGGCTGCTCACCGTCCTTTACGAAAAGTACCGCGCCCTCAATCCATCCGCAGAACCCTTGGACGATTTCAT
Source organism: uncultured Treponema sp. (assembly GCA_946538875.1). The sequence goes on along the minus strand of CAMNHD010000326.1, from coordinate 2,671 downwards.
CTTCTGGGGAGACGTGCTCCTTGCAGACTTTGACGACATAGACAAATACCTTGCAGAGCCCAAAGACCTTTTTCGGAACATTGCAGACCTGAAAGACATCCAGGACAGTTTCGATTATCTTACAGACGTGCAAAGAAATGCCATCAGGAACTTCCTGGGGCACTTCCGAGATGCAAAGGACATGAATCCCAGCACGGTAAAAGGCGGCTTCCTGAAGCTCTGGAACATACTTCTTCCACTCTACGAGAGCTTCAACAAGGCCCTTGCAGAAAAGGGCATGGCCTACGAAGGCATGGTTTACAGGGCGCTTGCCAGGCGTCTCAAGGACGGAGAGCCCGTTGCCGACATCCTCGAAAACAGATTTCCAGACACTCAGAAATACGTATTCGTGGGTCTGAATGCGCTTAATGAATGCGAGAAGCTTCTGATGCGCAAAATGAGGGACGCCCACAAGGCCGAATTCGTCTGGGATTACGTTACCCCCGCCATCACTGCCAAGGCCAACAAGTCCTCCTTTTTCATGCGTAAGAACGTGGAAGAGTTTCCTCAGGCGTTCACCATCCTTGCCGGTGGCATGCCGGAAATAACAGCGGTGAGCGTACCGTCGGCAGTGGGACAGGTTAAGATTGCGCCAAAACTGCTGCAGCAGATGGACGGAGATCCCGTAGAGAGTGCCTTTGTCCTCCCGGATGAGACACTGCTTCTCCCCCTTCTGAACTCCATTCCGACGGAAGTAAACAGCATCAACGTCACCATGGGCTATCCCATGAAAGGGAGCGCCGTCTATACCCTGGTCCAGGCTCTGGGACGTCTTCAGTTGAGAGCCCGCCGGCGCGAAGACGGCTGGTACTTCTACCACAAGGACATCCGCGAGGTATTCTCTGCAAGCCTCTTCACGGCCATGCTCACCCCGGCGGAAAAAGAGGCCACGGAAAAGATAAAGGCCGACGCAAAATACTACGTCCCCCAGGCCGATTTCGCCGCAGGAGACACCCTAAAAGCCGTTTTCAGCCCGGTCATTGCTGATGTAAAGACTCCATCGGCAAAAACATGCAGGGCCCTTTGCCGATACCTCTCCGACATAATAAGCACCGCGGGAAGGACGGTGGCCGGAAACGGCGAAATGCTCCTGGAACTGGATTTTGCAAAAAGGCTCCATTCCCAGCTCAATATACTTGAAAGCACTCCGCTGGAACTGATGCCGTCAACCTGGCTCAGAGTCCTTGACGGCATCCTGCAGGGAATCACGGTACCATTCAAGGGAGAACCCCTTAGAGGTCTCCAAATCATGGGGCCTCTGGAAACCAGAGCACTCGATTTCAAGAACATAGTCATACTGAGCGCTAATGAAGGCATGTTCCCGCGACGCAGCGTGAGCAGTTCATTCATTCCGCCGGAGCTCAGAAAGGCTTTCGGCCTTCCAACCTATGAATTTCAGGACGCCGTGTGGGCCTACTACTTCTACCGCATGCTCCAAAGGGCATCCAAAGTGTGGCTTGTGTATGACAGCCGCACGGAAGGTCTGCACTCGGGCGAAGAAAGCCGCTACATAAAGCAGCTCGAGTATCACTTCAATGTCAAGGTAAAACGCCTGGTAGCCAGCGCTCCCCTTCAACCGCTCACCCAGCAGGGAGACATCCCCAAGACCGAAGAAGATGCCGATACCGTAAGAAACGGAGCCCTGTCTGCATCGACCCTGAAGAATTACCTCTACTGCCCGGCGAAGTTCTACTACAGCTTTGTCAAAAAGCTTAAAACCGCCGACGAAGTGGCCGAATCCCTGGATGAATCCATGATTGGGAAAGTCTTCCACCGCGTAATGCAGCGCCTCTACTCCGGAAAGGCCTTCTTCTCCTGTGCCGATATAGAAAAACTCCGCAAGGACGATGACCTCATCCACGCCATGGTACGCGAAGAAATCATGAAGGAGATGCGCTCCTTCGAGGTGAGCGGGCGAAACCTGGTCACCGCAGAGATACTCTGCGACTACGTCAAGTCCACTCTCTCGCACGACATCTCGCTGATCGGGAAAAACGGAGGATTCAAAATCATAGGACTTGAGCAGTTCAAGGAAACATATTTCGATGGATTCAAGCTCATCGGATTCATAGACAGGATAGACAGCTACCGTCCTTCAGAGGTTCGCATCCTGGACTACAAAACAGGCCGGGTCGAAGACAACGACATCCTCATCACCGACGACAACGCAGCCGCAGTGGCAGAAAAGCTCTTTGGACCGTCAAACAAAAACCGCCCAAGCATAGCCCTTCAGCTCTTCATCTACGGCCTCCTTGCCGCAGCAGACCCCACCCTTAAGGGCTGCACCATCGTAAACTCCATCTACAGTACGGGCCGACTATACACCGAGCCGCTTAAGGACATGCCAGTGAGTTCCGTTTTCACTTCCATCGCATCAGAGAAACTGAGCGCCATGCTCTCGGAAATTACAGACACGTCCATCCCCTGGGCCCGCACCTCCGAAACCGACACCTGCTCCTGGTGCGACTTCAAAGACCTTTGCGGAAGATAAAACTTTGCTATTTCAATAATTATTAGTATCTTTGCGGGCTTTAAAAAGCCGACACAGGCTTTTTGGTGCAATGGGGTGCGCGAAAAATCGCACTGAGTAACACATTTTAAACATTTTAGTACAATGAAGCATTTTACGCTT
>CAMNHD010000325.1 GCA_946538875.1 uncultured Treponema sp. | reverse complement strand
GTCTTTTCAAAGAGTCTTCCTTCGGCTTTGTTTTCCGGATAAAGCTGAATCACTATGCCCTGAGTCAGGTAGCCTGCATCGTTGGCCTTTTTCTGCAGGACAGAAATATCCTTTGCCTCGGCCTCCGTCACTTTTACACGCCCCAGTACATCCACATCTTCTGTCAAGAGGCGCAGCTTGTTCAGCCTGTACGCCCCAAAATGCATGCCTGTCTCGTAATTGCTCCAGACTCCTGTAAATCCAGGAGGAAGTGTCTCATATTCTGAAAGTGAAGAAATTCCTTCCGATGCGTAGAGCCCGTTGAGTTTTTGAAGGGAGTCCCCGTATTGTTCGCCCAGTTTTATTCCCATGAACTGTGGCTCCGTCACTTGTGCAGACGCGGCAAAACAACAGAACACGAGAAAAGACAAAAAAAACTTCTTCATACAAGCTTCCTCCGACCTGCTGAGTGTCTATTACCAATACTATTCAATATTATAACCCGTATATCAAAAAAAACAATATTGAAAAAAATATTGATGAAAGTAGCTTGCCGGGGTTTTAGGGGCAGGGCCCCTAGGCGAGAGGGTAGGACGCAACGCAAGTGCGGCCGCAGGGGGAGACCTCCCCCTCCCTGCTGAATTCTACTTCTTTTGATTGAGCGGCAGCCACAGGGTGAACTGTGCATATTCACCCAGCTTGCTGTCCACATCTATGCGGCCCTTGTGACCTGTTGCGATTGACTGTGCGATTGCAAGGCCCAGTCCATAACCGCCGGTGGCTCTTGCGCGGGAAGAATCCGAGCGGTAGAAACGGTCGAATATTTTGTGCATGTCCTCTGCGGAAATGCCATGACCTGAATTGTACACTTTGACAAAGGCATTCCGGCCTTCAATACCGGCAGTCACTTTGATTAGCGCACCGGAATCAGAATTCTTGAGTGCATTGTCGGTGAGGATTATGATAACCTGCTTGAGTTTCGGCTCGTCGCCAAGCACGGGAATCTCTGTCTTGGGGATTTCCAGCTGAAGTTTTTTGCCCTGCTCGAATGCGACGCTTTCAAACGGAAGAACTGAACATGCGGTAAGGTCGCTTAGATCGACCGGCAGACGGTTGTATTCAGTGCGCCCGGCATCGTTTTTGGCAAGATAGAGCATGTCAAGCACGAGTTCCTTCATGCGTGCATTCTCCACCTTTATGTATTCCAGCCACTTGTTGTCCTTGAGTTCCTGCTGGAGCACGTCTATGTTCGCACCGATTACGGCAATAGGGGTCTTGAGTTCATGGCTTGCGTCTGCTATAAAGCGTTTCTGCTTGAGGAAGGCTTCCTTGACAGGGGCAATCGCTATGCTTGCGAACACCCATGAAAGTCCGAATGAAATTGCCAGGCAGAGGAAGAACACCAGTATGGAAACCACGTAGAAGTGCCGCTGGCGGGAAAGATCGTTGACCCGGTCCAACAATATGAGAAGATATCCATTATCGGTGGGTTCAAGCGCATAACCGAAATCGTTGCAGACTCCGCGTTCCTTGCCCTGGGCTATCACTGTACTGATAATATTTGTAAGCGCGGCTCTGTCCATTCCGCCGACAAATTCCTGCTGTACAGATTTTATCTGGCCGTGCTTGTCCAGACATGCGGCGAAATAATCCTGAAAGCCTATGTATTCTGCCCTGAACGGAAAGAATTTTTCAAAGACGGTCTGTTCGCGTTTAAATTCAGGCCTATGGATATTATCAGGTCTTGGATTCTTTTCCAGAACCTGCATATATTCGCTGCCAGTCACCAATTCCATGGACTTACTGGAACCGTCCGGCCTTGTCTGGGTTCGTTCGCCATGCGGACCACGGTTGGGTCTGCAGCCTCCGTTTTTGACAAGCATTTCTATAAAATCGTCTGCAGAACTTTTGCTTACTTTATAAAGGTACTGGTTTAGTGAACCGATAAGAACAGCCAGAACTATGGCAAACACCAGCAACATACACAAAGAAATTTTAACCTGCAGCTTACGGAAAACATCAGGTGAATCGGCCACTACTTTTTCTCCTTTGCTAAGAAGAAAACCGTTTCCCAAAGCTTATGCCCCGGGAAAACGGTTTCATCCACTTCAGTCAGCACTGATTATGGCTCTTACTTACCTTCTTCCAAAGAGTAGCCGATACCACGTGCTGTACGAATCTGAGTCTTGACCTTAAGCTGCTCCATCTTCTTGCGGATGAAGGAAATGTAAACTTCAACGTTGTTGTACTCAGCGTCACTGTCACCGCCCCAGATTTTTTCGATGATGCGTTCCTTCTTGATAATCTGATGAGGATTCTCAAACAGAAGGTCGATAATCTGGAATTCCTTGAGGGACAGCTTGATTACATCTCCGCCAACCTTCTGCAGCTCGCAGTTGTTCTTGTTGAGAGTAAGGTGACCGAATGTGATGGAATCTTCCTTTACGTCACCCTTGCGGCGGGTAAGTGCGCGCACACGGGCAAGAAGTTCGTCTGTGCTGAATGGCTTTGTCATGTAGTCGTCAGCGCCGCAGTCCAAGCCCTTGACCTTGTCTGCAATATCGTCCTTTGCAGTCAGCATGAGTACTGGAACCTGGTTCTTTTCTTCACGCAGAGTCTTGAGGATGGAGATACCGTCCATTCCGGGCAGCATGATGTCGAGGATTATTGCGTCGTAAATGCCACTCTGTGCATACTTGAGCCCTTCTGGACCTGTATAGACAGCATCAACGCCGTACCGATTCTTCTGGAAAATTTCCACCAAAGCCTGTGAAAGGCGTACTTCATCTTCTACAAGTAATATTCTCATGCTTTTAAGTATGACACTGCTATTATTGAGAATTCTTAAAAATTTATAATTCTCTGTTATATTTTTCAATTTTTCTAATCCCGGAACAATTGTCTTTACGAGTTTTTCCCGCTTGCCCGTGGGATAAGCCTTGTGCGGTGGCGGCACGGCAGGGCATGGAGGGGGCCGGAGGCGTGGCCGGCTGGGACAGGCGGG
>CAMNHD010000324.1 GCA_946538875.1 uncultured Treponema sp. | reverse complement strand
GCATTTCTTTTCCGGTGCAAACCATGACTCCGGAAGAAAGGAGGGGCGGATTATAAACGCAAAGAGTCCGTCCACAGCAATTATTGCTATGGGGTTAAGGAATCCCCACAGGTGAACGGCAAGAGCGGAGGCCCCTGTGTTCACTAAAAAGAAATTCACACCCCAGATAGTGAAGATGCTTACAATCAAAATCCAAAGATAGAGCTTTAGGCGCATGGATATCACTCCTTAGAAATCCTTCCGACTGGAAATTCTACTGTTCCGGCTTAAGATATTCAAGCGGTATGCCGTAAGTTTTTTCATAGATGCTTTTCCAGACCTCATAGTTCTTCCGGCGGAGCATCTCGGCATTTTCCTTGGCGCTAAGTTCTGGAGAAGGATAAATCGGCTCGCTTATGTGCACGGTATATTCCTGGATTGGAAAACCGTCCTGGTCAAGCCTGTCGCTGTCTTCCATAGTGATGAACATAGGCAGCACCGGCGCATTGTTCTTTGCGGCAAAAGTAAAAGCTCCGATTGTCATGGGACGCGGTTTGCGGTAATTCCACCACATTCCCTGCTCGGCATACACAAGCACTTTTTCGCCCCTCTTGAGCAGAGTGTCCACCGCATCCATGAACTTTTTCATGCATGAAAAGCGGCTGCTGAGCGGCAGAGTGTTGCAGTTCTTGAAGAAAAGACCGTATACTCCCGGACAGGAGGTATAGTTTCACTCGCGTATAACTTTCCAGAGCTGTTTTTTGTGCAGGTAAGGCTCAATCACCTTGTAAACCGCAAAATTGTCAAAGGCATTGAAGTGGTTGCATGTCAAGACCATGCCCTTGTCGCGGTTCTGAATAAAATAGTCCAGACCATGCACATTCTTTATCACCAGCTGGCGCTTTTTAATCAGGAGATTTATAAAACGCCTTGCCTGGTGATTGACCCATAACATCTTAAGGTAATTCAGAGGCTTTTTCCTAAGATAGTCAATCTGGTCAGCCTCAAGTGGAATTGTCGGGGGATCATCCTCCACATCCTTGGAAAACCAGCCCTTGCGCTCGTATTCATCAATGCGGGCCAGTACCTTGAGACGCTCCGGGTTCTTTTCCTGTGTCATACGCACTTCCTCTGGCGGCGGAGCAGTGTGTTGCGGTAGTTGTTCGGGTCAGCAGCATCGATTGCGGCGCGTGCCATCAGGTTTTCATAGGCATCTGCATCACGTTTTTTCTCTGCATCTGTATAGGTGTCACGCATCTTAAGCAGGCTGTGGTAGAACTCAGTCTTCTTTGCATATTTCCAGAAGTATTCCTCGTATTCAACCCCGCTGTAGTGCCACGGCTTCCAGTGAATCTTATAATGCACAATCTTAAGGTCGGCGTCGTTGAATTTTGGGTTACGGAAGGCAGTTTTGTTCCAGCCAAGGTCTATCAGGCGTGTCTTGTTCTTGCAGAGCACGTTCAGATAGTCCTCGTCCTGGGTTACAGTGAACTTGAATTCGTTGATAAGCTCCACAAACTGTTCCTCGATTCTCTCTTCGCGGAACCTCTTGGTGTTGATTAAAAGGATTCCCGCATTAAAGAAAGTCTCGCGCCTGAGGTCAAGAGTCTTTTCCACATAGTTCCCGAAGACATCCATCTCTGTCATCACTTCTTCCGGCGCACCGGCAAGCAGATAATCCTCTACGTTTGTATTGTAAAGTTCTGAAATATCGCCTAGAACTATAATGTCGCAGTCAAGGTAAAGCACCTTGTCGTACTGAGGAAAGAGATGGGCAATAAAGAAACGGTAATAAGTTTCCTTGGAGTAGTAGTCGCGCAGATGGAAAAGTGACTGGTAATTGTCCAGCTCATTCTTGAGGGAAATGAATTCAATGCTTGCGTTGTGCGTTATAACCTTGTGCAGCTTGAGCTTATAAGTCAGCGAAAGATTTGTTGTAAGCACGTAAACCTTGTAAAAATAGTCTTTGGAAGCATTTTCAAGCAATGATTTTAAAGAAACCGCCAAAAAAGGTGCATAATTATCATCGGTGGCAAAAAAAATCGGGATTTCCTTCTTAAATTTAGTCGTATTCATACTTTTTTTGAGCCTTTGAAACCAAAAGCCGTCCTCCTGTCAGATTTTCCGGAGACGCAGCTCCCCGGACCTGCTGAAAAGCAGTCTATCTACAAAAGATTAGACACCGCTGGTTCAAATAAGTTGCAAATTTGTTTAATTTTTTTCAGAACGGCACTGCTTCCCCGCGGGCGCCTTTCTAAGCGTAGTCCGCAGGGTGGTTCCTTGGCAAGATCCCCGCTATTCTATCGGGCGTAGTCTGCTGGCTCACTGCCTGCTTAGCAGTGGCAGCACTTTCTCAGCTTTTTTGTTCAGGATAAACTCAAAATACATTGGCGAGTCCGTCCGTGAAGTGAATGCCGCACAGATTGTACGCTTGAACCCGGATGAAAGAAAGGAAAAGAAGCTCCTGCGCGGCAATGAAAACTTAAGTCCTGAAAGCCCTGAAAGATTTACTGTCTGTTCCACAGGTTCCTTTGCATGGGCGGCTTTTCTGATTATTGCGGAAAAGTAATTCTCGGAAGGGGGAAGATAAAAGAAAGTGCTGTCAGTACAGAAGACAAGCAGCCCAATAAGTGCCGACTTACCGCTCTGCACTTCAAGTCCCAGCTCCCTGTAGACCGTTGTGCTGCCCCTGAGTTCTGCCAGTTCAACTGACTTGACTGTTTCTCCGTGTTCTTGTTGAAACCGTTCAAAAAACTGCCTGCGCTCAACTGCGGCCTGTGCATCTGTCAACATCTTGTCCCTCTTTTGCGTTTTTTCTTCTATATAATATGCAATTTCCCGATAGTTTGCAAGGGGAGTGTGGGGCGGGAGGCGGGTAAGCTCCGGAAGCTCATGCTGAACTAATCAGGCAATCAGCAAGTTAATTCAGCATGGCTTGTCAGGAGTTTTAATAGACTTTTTTTTATAAAGAATTGTTTGTTTTTCGTTTTCCACTATTATTTTCGGTTTGCCCTGAAAGCTAAGGCTCT
>CAMNHD010000323.1 GCA_946538875.1 uncultured Treponema sp. | reverse complement strand
GAAAAATGAATAAGTGTAAAACTGATTATGGCGGTGAGTGCCAGCACTATCAGCACAAGAATTGTTCCGCGTATACGGCTCTGCATCCTGGCCTCAGGCTTTACATTCAGTTTTTTGTCAAGTAATGCAATAAGATTGCCTATCAATTTTACGGGATGAAAAAGCCACTCGGGGTCTCCCACTGCAAGGTCCAGTAAAAATGCCGCTGGCAAGGCTATAAGACTATGCCATGTTCCGATTATCAAACGCATTTCTGCACCACCAGACTTGCCGTGACATTGAATGCCAGCATAAAAAACTCAGCAAGGCATAAAAAATAACCTGCCGTGTCGCCTGTTATACCGCCAAAGTTTTTCCTTGAACTTACATAATAATAGAAGAAAACCAGACCGGCCGCGATTATCTGGACAGTTCCGGGAATGGGATTAAAAAGCACAATCGGCAGGCAGACTGAGATTAATTCCAGCACAAAAACCATACGCTGCCATTTAGCGGAGGCTGACTTTGCAAAGGCGTATAGAGTGCCCTCTTTTTTGGCAAGAGGAAAACTTACGACAGAAAGTCCACTCAACACCCTGGAAAGAACCAATGAGAGGGCAAGTGAAATTGTGTGGTAAAGATTTCCCGGCTGCACCAGGTACAAGGCTGCCAGAGATGCGGTAATAAGTGTGATAAGTTTTAAGACGGCAAACGAACCGATGTGCGGGTCTTTCAGAATTTCCAGCCTTACGGATTTTTCCCTGTAGGAAGAAAGTGCATCGCTTGTATCCATGAAACCGTCCAGATGTATTCCACCTGTCACAACTAAAGGCACGAGAAGATACAACACTGCGCGCACAAAAGCAGGTAAGCCGGCGACGGTGGCAAGACTTGAGATTCCTGTTTCAAAGACGGCAAGCAAAAGTCCTACAAAAGGGAAAAAACAGATTGCCCAGCGCATATCTTTTTCCTTCCATTCAAACTGAGGCATTGGTATCTTTGAGTACATGGAAAAACTTATGGCCAGAGAACGAAAAAAAAACATAGCTTATTTTACTACAAAGAACGGCTTTTGGGAATTACTGTGTAGCTTGCTTTTCCCCCGCTGAAATCAATATGGTAACCTGTACCGCAGTTGCCCTGCCACTCCCAACGGTTTTTGTTTTCGTCTGGAAAAAAATGCTGCATGATAATTGCTATCGGGCCACCGTGGGTCACTATGGCAAGTCTTTGAAATCGGAGGGAATACTTTTGCAGGGCACTGAGAACACGCCGCTCTAATTCTATTCCTGATTCGCCGCCTGGACAGACATTTGCCTGATTGCCGCCTGAAATCCATTTCTGGTATTCAGGATTATCCTTTAGCTGCATGTAAGTCAGGCATTCAAAAATACCGAAATTCATCTCGGAAAAATCCTTCTCAATAATAGCCGAAGGAGCCTGTTCCGGGAAAAGTATCCCGGCTGTCTGAACCGTCCGCATTTTGTCGGATGTGACTAATGAATAAGTATTTATGTCAGGATAAGTGTTCTCCTGCATGAGAGTTTTCAGTTCCGCAATACCTTCACTGCACAGACCTTGATCTGTGGCTCCGCAATACGCATGGGCTTTGTTGAACTTAGTGGCACCGTGTCTGATGAGCACAAGCTGTTCAAGCATCACTTTTCCTTTATCACTTGGGCTATTCCGCAGCTCACCCGGATCAGCCTGGACTTTGCGGCAATTCTCTGTGCATAGCGTCCGCATTCTTCACGCCAACGCCGTTCAAATGCATCCATGGGAACAACACCGCAGAAAATGTCATCCATTATGAGAACGGCTTCATCAGGAAAGTTGATTTCCAATTCTGTCTCTGTCTTGAGCGCATACCACACATAGTTTTCCAAATGTGTGACACAGCGGCGGTTTAGATCAGGGGCAAGTTCTTTTGTGCATTCGTAGATATCTTTTTGAACAAGTGAAAACTGTTTTTTGGCATAATCCGTTTTTCCCTGGAACGCTCCGCCGATTATAAAAGTGAATTTATTAAAACCTGAGGTAAAGTTTTTTTTCTCAGGGTCAAGCACTCCAAGTTTTTCAAACATTTCCTGCCCCTTTAGAATCAGCGGGACGCCTGCTTTCATTTCTATCACTACATCTGCTTTTTCACTTATCTGTTTTTCAAGCTCAGCAAGGGAGCGTCTGTACCTTTCTGTCAGTTCCTCAAATTGATTTGCGTCAGAAAAAATACCGTCACTCACTATCACAAGATTGTTCACCGAATGATATAATGTTTCAAGCCCTTCCAGAATCTGCTGGCCGGCAAGGAGATTTACTCCTGATTCGTGGAACATCTGATTGCCAAGCAGCGCTGTTATGCTGTCCAGTAAAACTGTGGGTGCCTTACTCCGCAGGAGGATTTTTTCAAGCGACGATGCTATATCACAAGGACACTCCACGGTTGCAAAGCAAAGATCCTTTCTGTCCTGCTGGTGAAGCCTGATGCGTTCAAAGTCCTCGGAATCGTGCGGCTGCATAGTTGCCAGATATACTCTGTCCTTTTCAGAAGAGATTGCCGAACAGATTTGCTGAGCAAGAGAAGATTTTCCGTTCTTTGCGCCTCCGGTCAAAAGGAAAAGCATCTTTATATTCCCTCCCTCCTGACTGGTTCAAGGTATGAATCATTGATGCGGGCCTGATCGAATGTTGCCATATCACTCATGATTACACAGGCTGCCTCTATGATTGGGAACATCAAGGCACAGCCACTGCCTTCGCCAAGACGCATGTGCATATCCAGATAGGGGTCAAGAGCCATCTCGTTCATGGCGTACATATACCCCGCCTCGGTTGATTTATGTGAAGGAATAAAATATCCGCGGCATATTGGATTAAGGCGGTAGGCACAAAGGGCCGCTGTTGCAGAAATAAAGCCGTCAATCACAATTGGAATCTTGTAATAAGAAGCACCAAGGAAAAGGCCGCACATTGCCGCAATATCAAGTCCCCCCACTTTCTGCATGACATCAAGCACATCTCTGGAGTTACACTTATTAACCTCCAGGG
>CAMNHD010000322.1 GCA_946538875.1 uncultured Treponema sp. | reverse complement strand
CTACGCATGGAAACACAGTTAGGGAATGTTAATCCATCCGTTGCTTCTTAATCATCTTCAGAAATTTCATTTTACAAAACGCCGCATCATAAATGTTGATACTGATATTGATGATAAGATTCCGTTTGTTCCTCAGCGTGTTTTTGCGTACCTTGGCTTTGTAGGATTTTTTGTCCGCCCAATGGATATGCTCAAGCGCCGTCTTGGAATTAAAAAAGCTGCACCGTATCTTTGTCTTTATCTGAAGTTTCTTACCAACGTTTACAAAAACGCATCATCAATTTATCGCTTTACAATGACAACTACTACCCGTCCACGATATCTTAAAACTCACAACTTCAGAACAATTCATTTTTTTGATCCGCACCTTTTGTGTGTACCAAGTATCCACGTTGCAATTTCTGCCGGAGTACTTGCCTGGTTCCGTCAATTTTTTAAGCTCGGACTTTTTGATGAAGAAGAAGTTCAGGCATTTACAGAAGAGCTTCAAAAGCAAGCTGTTGCAATTGTAGAGAGTGTTCTCTTTGTAAAACAACACAGCGTAAACTGTATTCCGCTTGCCCTGTACATGCTCTCTTCTACAATGAATAAATCTTTCTTTTCGCCAAAAGATGCAATTGATTTTATTGATAAACTTTTTGTGACAGCCACAGAAATTGATGAGGCAACCCGCGCAGAAATAATTGACTACTTTTATTATATGTACGACAGGGCTCTGCTCGAAAGTAAATATTCTTCAAACTGGCAGCTTTGCATTCAGCACTGGCTGGACGATTTTGCAGAGTCTAAAAAAATTTAACACGGCCACCAATAGTCATTGAAATACCCGGCATTGCATAGCCTTCCACAGACTGGTACTGCCAGTTCAAAAGATTGTCCACTTTCACATACGGCGTAAAGCGTTCTTTTATAGGCGCAGTCTCTGCCGCAAGATTTACAAGCACATAAGGATTAAGATAATAAAGATTCATATTGTCTGTGTAGCGACGTCCGGTATAGGTGGCACTCAAAGAAATCTTTGCAAGCTCAAAGTTCCATGTTGTTGTAAGATTGCAGACTAAATCCGGAGTCCACATAATCCGCTTGCCATAAGTGTATTTATTTTCTTTGTCCAGAAGGCAGTTATAAAGATATTCGCCATTTACAGCCACAGTCCAGAACTTATTAAAGAACGAGACATCTGCATTAAAATCTACACCAAGATAAAAAGCACTCGAAAGATTTTCTGTAGTTCCACTGCCCCATTTAATTTTGTCTTTATAATAATCAGAAAAAACAGTAATGCCACTGCCAAGCACAGATTGCCCGGCACGCACACCGCTTACCGACATCCCAAGATCCGCACCCCAGCCGCTTTCAGGCTTTAAGTTCGGGTTACCGTGAAAGCCGCCGCCTTCCCAGAAAAGGTCATCCATATTCGGAAACTGCACCATGCGGTAAACGTCTGCACACAAACGCAACACACTGCCTTCCCTTCCCTGGATTTCCCACGCCGCACCTGTTTTAGGAACAAAGGCAAAGTTTACCTTATCATCATTCATACAAACTTTAACAGCAAGCGGCGTGCTCAGACTCCAGCCACCGCCCGCAGCAAATTTTGTAGTTTCTTTAAATACTCCGGAAAACTGAATGTGCTCTCCATCATTCGTTGAATCAAGTTTAGTAACATCTGCGGAAAGCCCGGCGGTCTGCTGAAGGCGTCCACCCGCAAGAGATGTAAAATCCAGAGTTCCAGAATATTTTGCAGTATTAATAAAGTGGCTGCTGTCTTCACTGCCGCTGTCATTTTTATAAAAGCGGTTATTGCAAAGCCATGCCACGCTGTTTTTCAAATTAAAAAGTCCGCCGGCAATAGCGGGATTCCAGACCGTAACAGAAAGATTATTATTGTAATCACGCTGAAGCCCCTGATCTTTAGAGTTCACCGACCCCGGTGTATTTTTGTGACCACCGTAAAACAACTCTCCTACCGAAAGGTAGTTTCCATCACCGAAATAATGAGTCACATAAGTAGCAGCATGCCCGTCAATCACCTGAGCATTTTCTTCAGACTTCCAGGTGCCGTTCTTTCCCCAGTAAAGGCTGCCATCTTTACCTGTCGTTACAAGACCGCCAAATGCACCGTCCAACAAAGAACTTGTTTCCGACAGCTTGTACATGTATCGGTTCGTTGCATAGTTGAGAGTTCCACTGGCATTCATAAAAGTATTTTCGCCAAGCCGCCCTTCAAAGGCAAGTTTTTGAAACACAGAGTCCAGCGGCCGTTCAGAATTAAAAAAAGTTTTAAAAGCGCTGTCTGCACTAAGAGTGTTTTTCAGTTCCAGCTTTTTCATAGTGATGTAAATCACACCACCAACCGAACCTTCGTCTTCCACGCCCTCAGTAAAACCGCCGCGCACAATTTCAATCTTTTCCACAGCATTCAGATTCACAGACGCAAGATCAAAAGTTCCGTACTGCGCATTATTCACACAGATTCCGTCAATCACAACGCGTACCGTCTCGTCCGTAAAACCGCGCACACTCGCCTTGCTCTCCAATCCGTACGGCCCATAAGAAAGCATCTGAATACCGCAGCGTTCCACCAGCTCCGCAACACTCTCAAAATGCGCCGCCTCAATTTCCTCCGCCGTAATCACAATCTTCTGCTCCACCGTCGCCGGAATATAAGTCGTCACCTCCGGCAGTCGAATCTCGGCCCCCTCGCCAAAACAGAGAAAATTAAAACTAAGAATTGAAAGAATAAAAAAACGGTGTTTCATGAATTTTATTATTTGGAGGGGAAAGCCTTCCCCTGGGCTCAGCCCCTGCGGTCTTCGCCCACCCCTTCCAGCGGGGGTAAATTCACAGAGATCGCCACCCCCGCAACGCCCCCGGACAGGGACGCTATTTGCATTATTGCAACCATTGTCATTCCCGGGGTCAAATTCCCTGTCATTCCCGCGCTTGACGCGGGAATCTGAATAACACAGTGATGTGCAGATTGTCGGATCAAGTCCAACAATGACAGATATTAAACGGAAGCTAAAAAT
>CAMNHD010000321.1 GCA_946538875.1 uncultured Treponema sp. | reverse complement strand
TCCGGTGTTGGAAAGTGTTCAAGGTCTGCATTTTCTGAAACAATGGCTTTGCCGCTTGCCTGACGGTCAGACAGGTCAGCACCCTGCGGTCCGCAGTTTTTGCGATATTGAATTACGAATCCATCCCCATTACTTGAAATTGCAACCGGAATATCAAGAGTTCCCGCGTATTCCAAAGTCTGCTGCATTCCAGCTCCAATCGTGTGACTGTTGTCTTTTGCCTCTACAACGGCAACTGGTATGTTCGGTTTGTAATATATGATTATGTCTGCACGTTTCTTTTCACCGCGCTTTGTTTTTTTTCCTTTTACAAAAATACGCCCTGCCGTAAAAGTCACTTCTTCGCGAATCTGAGTCTGCTTATTCCAGCCAGATTGCTCAATTGCAGGGAGAATGTACTTTGTGATGATGTGCGTTCGGATAAAGAGCTCCTTGACTCCATAAGGCATATTATAACATCATGTCCGGAAAAACAAAAGAAGAAATTATTTTTTTCTTCTTCTTTTATAGATGCAGCTCCCGGCTCTTTGCATTTGGCAGGGGATGGGGTATACTTTTGCTATGATGAAACTAAAGCAGAGAATTGTTGCGGCTCTTGTCCGCAGGCAGTTTGGGAAAAGTGACAGAAAGCGGGATGCTGGAAAAAAGACTCCCCTTGATGTGGCAAGGTATGATGATATTCTTTATGGAAATGACAGGAAGTTTGCAAAGTGGCAGCTTCTGGATGTTTACCGGCCAAAGGCTGCTGTGACGGCTGGAGGAGGCTTGGCAAAGTTGCCGGTGATTGTGATTGTTCACGGTGGCGGCTGGGTCTACGGCGACAAAGATGTGTATCAGTTTTACGGCATGAGTCTTGCGCAAAAGAATTTTGCCGTGGTGAATTATTCCTACAGGCTGGCTCCTGAAGCAAAGTTTCCGGCATCCCTTGAGGATACGGAAAAAGTCTTTGCATGGATTTGTGAAAACGCGGAGGCTTATGGCTTTGACACAAGAAATGTTTTTGCCGTGGGGGATTCTGCGGGGGGACATTTGCTTTCGCTTTATGCCTCGGCTCTCAGCAACAGGGAATATGGAAAAAACTTCCCCTTTATAAAAGAAAAGAATCTTGTGCTGCGTGCTGTTGCGCTAAACTGCGGCAAATACAACATGGATGATGCCCTAAAGAATTCTTCTCAGACCAGGGCTTTGATGGAAGCATTGCTGCCGGCCTCTTCTTTTGAAAAAGACTTGCCCCTGCTGAACGGTGACTCCTATGTGACAAAAGATTTTCCCCCGGCTTTTGTGATGACATGCATGGGAGATTTTCTTAGGGAACAGGCTCCCTTTATGGTAAAGGCTCTGGAAAAAGCTGGGGTTAAGCATGTCTACAAATGTTACGGAACGGAAGTGGAACCTTTGTGGCATGTCTTTCACTGCAACCCGGATTTGGAACAGGCGGAAGTTTGCAACAGGAATGAGTGTGAGTTTTTTAATGGGCTCTTGGAGCGGTAAAGAAACTTAGCCCCGATTGTAAGGGCCCGTCGGAGGCGGGTTGCCGGAAGTGAAACGGACGGCAATGGAGGCGAAAAGCCGGAACCCTGAAAAGCGGGTATGAATATTTTATTCTCTGAAAAGATTCAATCCGGCAGGCTTGTCTGCCGGACTGGTACCGCTTTCATAATGTGTTTACATACATCGTGATTCTTGGCGGAATAAAAACCCGGTTGGAGCCTTTTGACAAATGTGGAATTTGCAATGTGCTCCAGAATTTTATTCAGCGGGTTAAGCTGCGGAAGTGGCTGTAAATCAGTTTGCCGCTTTGTGTTAGGTCTGAGCTGGTCCAGCCGCTTGTTTTGGTGCAGGACGGAATCAGGGCGCTGGCGGTTTCGGCTTTGGCGGACAGGCTCCAGTTGCAGTGGCTGATGCCGTATTTTTTGAGCAGGTCGAACCAGAGCTGGCTTTCTTTTTGGTTGAAGCCTCCGTTGCCGCTTGCGTCACAGGTGCCGAATTCTGTAATGAAAAGGGGCAGTCCGCTTTTGACGGCTTTTTCCACTCGTGAGCGGAAGCTTGCGGTGTGGGTCTGGGCGTAAAAATGGAAGGTGTACATTATGTTTTTGTAGACCAGCGGATTTTTTAGCGGCCCCTCGATGTCTTGTGACCAGGTGTTGGTTCCCACGATGATGATGCTTTCAGGGGCATTTTTGCGGATGGCCGGAATGACTTTTTCGGCGTAGGGTTTTATGGCTGAATCCCAGGGTGAGTTTGTCGGCTCGTTGCAGATTTCGTAGAGGATGTTTTTGTTGCCTGAGTATTTTGACGAGATTTCGCTGAGGAAATCGATAGCCTCCTGCTGGGTTTGCTGAGGGTTGTAGTTGTGCACGTGCCAGTCCACTATCACGTACATGCCGAGTTCTGTGGCGTAGTCTATTCCCCGGCAGATTGTTTCTTTGAGCTCTCTTTTGTTGCCGCCGTTGCAGTAGCCATTGTAATCTCTGGGATAAAGGACAAGGCGTATGCAGTTTGTGTTCCAGTCGTCCCTCAGGGTGAGAAAGGCTTCTTTGTTTATGTAGCGGCTGAAGTCCTGTCCGAAGTTCAGACCGTGGGTTGACATTCCGTAAAGCTGGTAGGGCTTGTTGTGGCTGTCGCAGAGATTTGCTCCGCTTACGTGGAGGGGACCGTGTTCGGCAAAGGGTGTGTCTTTGCTGAGAGATGTGGTGTTGGATGAAGAGGCAGAGTCTTCGCTAACCGGGGAGGAGTTTGCTGAAGAGCCGGGGGCTTTGCTAACTGGGGAGCTGTTGGATGAAGTTGTTGTCTCTTTGCTAACCGGGGAGCTGTTTGCAGAAGAGGCAGAGTCTTTGCCAACCTGGCTGAAGTTGGTTGAAGAGGAGGTATCTTTGCTAACCGGGCCGCTGTTGGACGACTGGTCGTGTTTAGCTGAGTGGCCGTGATTTGCAGAAGAAGCGTTTTCTTTGCCAACTCGCCCGTGATTTGCATCAGCGGCGTTTTCTTTGCTGCCTGGGCCGCACTTTGTGCCGGGGGATGTTGCTTTGCCAACCTGG
>CAMNHD010000320.1 GCA_946538875.1 uncultured Treponema sp. | reverse complement strand
AAAAATTCTGCAGTGCGGCATTCGCTGTGACAAAGGGAGAGCAGAACAATGCGCCCAAATGGCTCGACAAGCTCGTAAGCCATGGAAACTTTTCCGCAGACGACATCTTCTGGTTCAAAAACTGCATCAGCTACATCGAGGAAATGGACAAAAAACTTTTCTCCTACATGTTGCCGTCCGACATACAGCTATCCCTCTTTGTGAGTAGAGTCCACGGTTCTGGAAAACCAGTGCTGCAGGAACTTTTCCGCCGGGCACGCGCACGCGCTTACAAAAACGTCTTTCTTTGGACCGACTGCGAATGCGACTGGGAGTACTACCCCGCACACGGCTTTGAGCTTCTGGAGCAAGGCGTCTACGACCTGTACAGCAAACCGGGCGAACCGTACAAAACTTATTTTTTCAAAAAGGCCCTATGATTTTTCCGCTGCGCGACCGGCAGCTATTTTGTGCCTGCATTTTTTCAAAATCGTTTTCCTTGCCGCACAGCTTCAGGACACTTGACCATAAACAATTATTGACTGAAAATAGGAGGTAACAAAAAAAGTCAGAGGAGGATTTTATGACAGAATCACAGCTAAATTTGACCATCAAAATGCTTTCGCTTATGCCGGACCAGGCACAGAAAACCCTGTACCCCAACACCGGCAACGAAGAAACCGACCGCGTGCTCCGTATCCAGAGGATTCAGGACTACTTTACAGAAAATATCTATCCGATTCTGGTGAACACTTCAAACATCAAGAACGGGCATTGAAATATTGACGCCAAACTGCTATACTTTTGGAATTATGACTGAAAATACTACTATTACTACCAACGACACTTGCCCTTGTGGAAGCGGCAAAAAATACGGCGAATGCTGCGAACCTCTTCTCAACGGTTCCGCAAAGGCAAAGACTGCCGAGGCTTTGATGCGCGCGCGCTACACAGCGTATGTCGTGCACAACATCGACTTCATCATCAACACCTGCGAAACCGGCGAAAAGATTGCCGACATTGACCGCAAGGCTACCGAGGACTGGAGCAACAAGAGCACCTGGCATGGACTCAAGATTCTCCGCACAGAAAAAGGCACAGAATCTGATGACGAAGGTATTGTCGAATTCGAAGCAACTTACACCCAGAAGGGTATCCGCGATATCCATCACGAAATCGGCGGTTTCCGCAAAGTGAACGGAGAATGGATGTACAGCGAAGGCATGATGCGCCCCACCACCGTTGTCCGCGAAGGACGCAAGGTTGGACGCAACGAGCCATGCCCATGCGGTTCCGGAAAGAAGTACAAGCAGTGCTGCGGTAAGAACGTCTGATTATGGCAGTGAATCTATACACAGGCTTCCATGCTGTAGAAGAAAAGGTCCGCCGTTACACGGAATCAAAGCCTGATTCTGTAAAACTGCACATCTTTTATTCAAAGGCTGGCCCCAGGATCAAGAAGATTATCGCTCAGGCCCAGCACGCCGGTTTTACAATTGAACAGGTGGACAACACTGTACTTGACTCAATGGTCGCACCGCTTCCGCCTCTTGCAAAGGATCACCGGGGTATTGTGCTTGAGGTTCAAGGTGAAGCGGAAAAGGCTCAAAACCTTGTTCAGCTTGACCAATGGCTTTCTGTCTGCCCGGAAAGGGCCACGGTTGTCATACTTGACTCTGTGACCGACCCGCACAATGTAGGGGCTGTAATCCGCAGCTGCGACCAGTTCGGGGCAAATCTTTTGGTTCTGCCGGAACACAACTCTCCTGAGGCGGCGCATGAAAACGAAGTGATTGCCCGTTCTTCCGCCGGTTCAAGCGCTTGGGTCCCGATGGCAACTGTGGCAAACCTTACCAGGGCAGCCCAGATGCTCAAGGATGCAGGCTTTTGGATCTACGGGGCTGATGCCGACGGTTCTGCCCTGCAGAAAACGGAATTTCCTTCACGCACCTGCATTGTGATGGGCAGCGAAGGCAGCGGTATCTCGCGGCTTCTGCAGGAACACTGCGACGCCATTGTCTCGATCCCGACATGCGGCAAAATCGACAGCCTTAACGTGTCAGTTGCAGCCGGCGTCCTGCTCTACGAGCGCTACAGGCAGTCTCTGGGCTGATTTTTCACTCTTTCCATCACAGCTTACACAAATTGATTTCCATAAGAAGTGTGGCCCGGTATGGAGCCAGCACGCCGCAAGGCGTGAGCCCGGAGGGCCGGCCGTAGGCAAGTGGCGGAACACCGGTGCGTGGGTGCAAAATTTACTAATTTAAGTATATTTTTATACCACAATTCAGGAACGCCACAGAAAATTCGGGCTGATTTTTCCCCTTGACTAGTTTGCTAAGTCTTGGTAATATAAATTAATGAACGTTATTTTCGGCATTTCTGCTGCTGGCGGAATGGGGATCGGCAAAGCTTTTATACTTCCAGAAACCCAAGAAAGAATCATTCCTAAAGAACGCGTCGCCCCTGAATTAATTGAATCTGAAAAAAACAGATTTCTTAACGCCACTTCTATCGTTCATATTTCCATTGAAAATCATCTTAAAACGCTTGAACCCAACAATCTCCAGCGTGTCATCTTTGAGACCTACCAGCTGATGCTGACTGACCCGGTTTTTACCAAAGAGGTGATTGAGGCGCTTGAGCGTGACCGCTACAACATTGAATACACTCTGCAGCAGAAGGCTCAGGACTATGCCGAGCGTCTGAGGAACAGCGGAAATGACTATCTTGCCGAGCGTGCCCAGGATATAGAGGATGTCTTTGACCGGGTCCTGGACATTCTGCTGGATTTCCACCCCTTTAACATTGAGCAGGTGCCTGACGGAGCGGTGATTGTGGCCCGTTCCATGAAAACCAGCGACACTGTGATTCTTAACAAACGCAAGATTGCAGGACTTGCGCTGACTGAAGGCGGTCCTTCAAGCCATGTTGCCATTCTTGCAAGAAGCTACGGTATTCCTGCCGTCGTCGGTATCGAAAACATCACCAAGCATGTTGAGCAGGGCGAATGCATGGTCATCGACGGTGAGCTTGGCGAAGTGATAACCAGCCCCGATGTGGCGACTCTGAACGAAT
>CAMNHD010000319.1 GCA_946538875.1 uncultured Treponema sp. | reverse complement strand
ATCCAAAGTTCGGAAAGCACTTGCCAAAAGAGCTCAGCGCTATTTTGGATGACTTGGAAGCACGCCTTAATAAGGCTTAGTACAAGCGAAGGCAAGTTTGCCGCAAGGCAAACTTGTTAAGCATGCGTAAGCATGCGGCACGACTTGGAATCTCGCTTGAACAAGGCATAACTCTTAGCACAAGCGACGCCAAGTTTTCCTGACTATAGCAGGGAAACTTGTTATGGCGGGATATTCTTACGAATACCCGCCAAACTACAATCGACCTGACGTCAGTCTTCGACTGCCGCAGGTCATTGCTTAGGAGGCATGGGCTAAGTCCTGTGCCTTTTTTTTTACTGTGCAGACTCCTGCACGCTCACCAGACCAGAAAACCTTGCGCAAACAGCATTTTTGATACCCCCTTCCAAACAAAAACAAAATCCGCTATACTCTCATCCGTAAGGAGCAAGCATGACAAACGGCTACATTCATTCAATAGAATCTTTCGGCTCAGTGGACGGTCCCGGAGTAAGATACATAATCTTCCTATCAGGCTGCCCGTACCGCTGCCTGTACTGCCACAACCCCGACACATGGAAACCCGGACAGGGCCAGGAACGCTCACCCCAGGACCTGCTCAACGAAGCCCTAAGCTGCCGCGAATACTGGGGAAGCAAGGGCGGGATCACCGTAAGCGGCGGAGAACCACTCCTGCAGACAGACTTTCTGATTGACCTCTTCACACTCGCAAAAGAACAGGGGATCAACACCTGCATAGACACAGCCGGCGGCCCCTTCACCAGCACAGGCCCCTGGTTCGAAAAATTCCAGAAGCTCATGAGCCTTACCGACACAGTCCTGCTTGACATCAAGCACATCGACAGCGCAGAGCACAAGAAACTCACCGGTCACAGCAACGAAAACGTCATTGAACTTTTCCGCTACCTGGACAGCATACAAAAGCCCGTCTGGATCCGCCACGTACTTGTCCCGGGCATCACCGACGACGACAAATGGCTCACCCTCACACGCGACTTCATCCGCACCCTCTCAAACATACACCGCGTGGAAATCCTGCCCTACCACACCCTGGGCATCAGCAAATACCAAAACCTGGGTATTCCCTACCCCTTGGACAAAACGCCCGGCCCCAGCGCAGAACGCATCGCAAACGCAAAAAAAATCCTTGAATGCGAAACCTACACACGCTGGCGTGACTAGCTTGACTGCCTGACCAGGACGGCACTTAACACCCGCCGTCCACCAAACCAGCGTAATCCGCAGTGCCACTCCAGCACAAGATCCCCGCTTTCCGGCACTGCGCTGCCGCTCCGGCCCTAACGGGCTCCCGTCCTCACGGCCGGGCTGCCTCCAATCGGGCGTAGGCGGGCAAATTCCGTTTTTATACGGGAAAACCATGAAATACAGGCAAATTTCGGTTTGAGCTAATATTTCGGTGCAGAATTGCCGATAAATTTAAAATGACAAAAAAAGTAAAAATGTTAAAATTTTACATGATAAAAAAATATTTTAATTTTTTTTTAAAATTTTTGCACGGAACCGATATCCGACACTTGACTTTATTAAAAACTTAAACTATGTTGGAAGTACAAAAATAGGGTTAAACCCAAGGAGTACAATATGAAAAAGATTGTATCAGCTGTAGCAGCAGCTCTTGCATTGGCTTCTAGCGCAGCCTTTGCTCAGGAACTTACTTTCACAAACGAAGTAAGCTCAGATGTAGTAGAAATCACCATTCCTAAGTCTGGCGATACAACAGCAGCCTTCCCTGGTGTCACTGAAAAGATGGCAGCAGAGTTCAAGTCAGAAAAGGTTGACTTCAAGGTTGACGCACGTGTAAAGTTTGTCTATGACAACTTCGACGACCCAGCTAAGAAGAACTTTGGCATGATCAAAGATGCTGATCACTGGCTCGACGGTTATATTGAGTTCCGCCCAATCAATCTGCTCACCATCTACCTGCACAACGGCATCAACACAGCCGGTTCATACCTCCCTGTAGAAGATGACAATGTTGCAGCCGGCAACATGGGTGCTAATTTTGGTGTATGCCTCCGCCCGATCGAAGGTCTCCGCATCTCAGCAGGTCTTGATGAATCACCTTTCACAAAAAAAGTGAAAGTCAACCTCGGTATTGACTACACATTCGGCAATGCATTCGCAGCTGGTGTTGTTGCAAACGGCATCGCTGCAGACGTTGCTGTTGGTGGATTCTTCTCTTTCACTGGTGTTGAGAACCTGACTACAAACCTTGGTTACAGCTGGTACCAGAATGCTTCCAAGGGAACATTCAAGTCTGTAAGCGGCAACCACCTGATCGACCTGGGTGTAAAGTACGGTCTTGGAAATATTCCACTGTCATTCGCACTCGATGTAGTGACCGGTTTTGGTGGAAATTTTGCTGGAGACGCTACAAATGATCCAGCTCTTTATGACCTGTACACTGGTGCAAACATCAGCTACGGCTTCACCGAAGCTCTGGGTGCAAACGTTACATTCAAGGGTCAGTTTGACTTTGCAGACACAAATCCTGCAACAGCAGACATCGAAGTTCAGCCACAGCTGACTTTCTCAGCCGGAAGCAACTCTTTCGCCTTCGCTGTTAACCTTGAGTTCTGTGACAACACCACAATCAAGTTCCCAATTTCATGGTCATACTCATTCTAATAGTCTGAGCATTTCCTAAATGTTAACGGCCGCCTGCTTTGTAAAAAACGGGCGGCTTTTTGTTTTTAAATGTATTATTGAAATACCGGAAGCTGACACCTTTTCGCAAAACTGATTTCCATTGATGTCACCAGGCGCCTACCCCCGATTGTACGGGCGCCCGGTCTGCAAAGACGGGCGTTGCGCAGGCCGCAATGCGGCTGGAGCAATGAAACCCGGAAAAGCGGGGATCTTGCCGATAAGTATCTTCTGCGGTTTTCCGCTGATTTAATAGACAGTTCACAACCCGGTGCGGTCCTTATTCTTTTTACGAGTCCAAAAAATTCACATTTTTTTTTACAAAAGCTATTGACCAAAACAACTAGTTAGTATATGCTAACGATATGTTTAG
>CAMNHD010000318.1 GCA_946538875.1 uncultured Treponema sp. | reverse complement strand
ACCGCTGCCTGGTTCGCTAAGGCAGGAAAGAGTACGCACTGCCTCCAGGACCGCATCTTTTTTTTCCACCGGAACCACTATCATAAGCATTTCCTTTTCCGGAACTATATGCATGCCAAAGAACTTTGCATCGTCCTCACGAGCTGTTCCACGGGCATTGACTACTGTTCCGCCGCCAGCACCAGCCTTCCGCGCAGCAGCCATCGCATCGTCAGCATAGCCCTTATTCAAGATTACAGTTATCAGTTCCTGCGAATTATTCTCCGACATTTTTGTACCTCCCTTGTCTCCAGAGATTTGTCCGGTCCTGACCAGATTATTTGCATCCAGTGCAGCCATGGTTCCAAAATGATTTTTTTCCGACAGACACGACTTTACTATCGCACCGGCAATTGTTTCAGTCTTATCATCCTCTGTAAGGATAAAAACAATGTCACGGGCACTCTCTATGCCCAGCGCCGCCGCCACCTTGTTATGACTGATGCCCCGCCCACTTAGTATAGTGCCGCCGAAACTTCCCGCAGAGACAGCCGCTTGAGTCAACAGTTCTCCCTTGTTGTGCGGCACGTCACTGATAAGCAGTGTGTACAAACTCATTTTTTCTCCCCCTTGGACCCGGAACTTTTTATTCTGAATATTATTCCCAAAATCTGAATTGCTATAAGCGGAGTCATGGCCACCAGCGCAATCACACCAAATGCATCTGTCACAGGGTTTCCTCCGCTGACTGCAGAAGCGCCGAGAGTAAACGAAAGTATAAAAGTGCTTGTCATCGGACCGCTCGCCACACCGCCTGAATCAAAGGCAATGGCTGTAAAAAGTGAAGGACAAAAGAAGGTAAGCAGAAGAGCCAGGCCGTAACCGGGCAGCAGGACATACCACAGGCTGAAGCCGTATATAACACGCATCATGCTGAGTCCCACAGACAGCGCAACTCCTGAAGACAATGCAATAAGCATCAGGCGCCGCTTGATGTTTCCACCTGACACGCTTTCCACCTGCTCCGTGAGAACCCACACGGCTGGTTCCGCACAGACAACAACGGCACCAAAAATCATGGAAGTTGCCACAAGCAGAATCTTCCACCATATTCCTCTGCTCACCGCCGCCGTTCCCAACAGCTGGCCCAAGCGCTCTCCGGCTGGCATAAAGCCACCGTTCACTCCGAGCAAAAAGACAACCAGTCCCGCAAAGCTGTACACCAGACCTTTTATCATACGGCGCACCCTGACAGGGGGCATCTTAAGGAGGAAAATCTGAAACACTATGAACATAAGAACTAAAGGCAAAAGCGCAATGCTCACTTCCTTTAGAACATGAGGAAGAAGTCTCACAAAAACAGCAAGCCCCCCTCCGGCTGCCTGTTCAGCAACAGTGCCAGTCACTGCGTCCAGTGAATCACCAAGTGCTCCGCCACTTCCACTTCCAAGCGATACTATTATGCCATAAAGCAGAACTGCCGCAACAGGTCCCACAGAAGCAATGCCTGTAAGCCCAAAGGAATTGTCATCATGCGGTGAATCATGCCTGCCGCTGGTACGGACAGCCGCAACACCAACACCAAGTGCCATTATAAACGGAACCGTCATCGGGCCCGTAGTGGCACCTCCTGCATCAAAGGCAATCCCCTGAAAACCTGCCGGTGTAAAATATGCCAGCGCAAAAAGCAATGCGTAGCAAATCAGCAGAACCCATTTAAGGCTCAGCTGCATAACCGTACGCAAAAGTCCTATGACAACAAAAAGCCCCACTCCAACGGCTATCATGCAGACAAGCGCCCACTTGTCAACCTGGGGAATGACGCCCTTTATCTGGTTTGCCAGAACCTGTACATCAGGCTCGGCTATGGTCACCATAAAACCTATGGCGAATGCCGCTCCCAACAGCAGCGGAAGGTTCCGCTTTGCGGTCAACGCGGCACCGCTCTGCTCACCTATAGGCAATATGCCTATGTCCACACCAAGGAGAAAGACTGTAAGCCCCACAATCAGCAGGACTCCCCCCACACCAAAGCGCAGAAGAAGAGTGGAACCAAGGGGAGCCACAGTCAGCCCCAACAGCAGGACTATAGCCATCACAGGAAGAACAGAGGAGAGTGTTTCCTTGAATTTTTGAAACAGATTCATAGCAGGCAGCAGACCTCGGCAGCAGTATTATTCAGCGTTGTTTTCCGCAGTTTCCGGATAACAGTTCCACCCCTTGGTGCTTATTCCCTGTATCCACTTTGAAGCCCATTCCTTGGCACCGGCAAGGTCGTGGTCGCGGTAGTTTCCGCATTCCTTTTCTGTGGCGGCAGGCACTTCCTTATCCCAGACGGCAACCTTCCTGAGCACATTCATAAGGCGTTCGGCAATCCAGCTTTCCTCATGGTCACCCCAAACTGTAAAGTAAAAGCCTGTCCGGCAGCCCATGGGGCTGAAATCGATTACTATGTGCGGCATCTCGTCACGGATGTACTCGGCAATCAGGTGCTCCAGTGTGTGGATTGCACCAGTCGTCATAAATTCCTTGTTGGGCTGGCAGAAGCGCACGTCGTATTTGCTTACGATATCACCCTTTCTTCCATGCTTTTTTGACGCAAGACGGACATAAGGGGCTGTGACCTTTGTGTGATCCAAATTGAAGCTGTCAACATTGTATTTTTTTTCTTCCATAATGATACCTCTCTGAAAACTAATGATTAAAAACGCGGAAGCATACTGCGCACCAGGGCGGCACTCATGCGGGCGGCAGTTTCTTCATTAAAGCTATAGGTGTTTTCGCCGATGTCGTCGGCCATGTCGCTCATGCAGCGGATAATGACGAAAGGCACCTTGTTCAAATAAGCGGCATGGGCTATGGCGGCTCCTTCCATCTCTACACAGGCTGGATTGCATGACGCACGGATTTTATCCTTTACAGCCTTGTCACTTATAAACTGGTCGCCACTGGCAACTCTTCCGGCTACAAGTTTGTGTCCCTTGCCTTCCTGCAAAGATACAAAGGCGGCTTTTGTGGCATGAATCATATCCTTGTCAGCAATAAAATCCGAGCATTCCAGCTGTGGAATCTGGGTCAGCTCAT
>CAMNHD010000317.1 GCA_946538875.1 uncultured Treponema sp. | reverse complement strand
GTTTGAGGTAACTTATGTTGCCGCTTCTCCCCGCAGTGCAGGTAAACTTTACAAGGATGCAGTTTCTTCCCGCTGGCTCATTGGAGCTGACATTCCCGTCGCAGTTGCAAACCTCACCGTTCAGGATGCAAATGACGCAAAGCTGGCACTTGGAAAATGTAAGTTCGTTTTCAGCGCACTGGAAATGGGAAAAGATGAAATTAAGGCACTGGAAGAAGCATACGCCGCAGAAGGAATTCCTGTAGTTTCCAATGCAAGCGCTAACCGCTGGACTCCCGATGTTCCCATGCTCATTCCAGAAATCAACTACAGTCATCTGGACATAATCAAAAAGCAGCAGGCACATCACGGTTGGGACAAGGGCTTTATTGCAGTAAAACCAAACTGTTCACTGCAAACCTACATGATGCCCCTTCATGCCCTTATTATGGCAGGCTACCCTGTAAAGAGAATGATTGTTACAACCCTTCAGGCAACAAGCGGTGCAGGTTACCCCGGTGTTCCCAGTTACGACATGATTGACAACATCGTTCCATATATTGGCGGTGAGGAAGAAAAAACAGAAAAAGAATGTCTAAAAATTCTCGGTTCCGTTGGTAAAGACGAAATTGAAAACGCAAGCCTTCCTTTGGTAAGTTCCACCTGTACCCGTGTTCCTGTGATTGACGGACACACAGCCTGTGTTTCTTTGGAGTTTGATCTTCCGGAAGATAAAAAGCCTTCACTTGAAGAAATCGAAAAGGTTTGGACAAGCTACACAAGTGTACCTCAGGAACTTAAGCTTCCTTCTGCCCCTGAGCACCCGATTGTAGTTCGCCACGAAGAGAACCGCCCCCAGCCCCGCCGTGACCGTGAGACTGAAAAAGGCATGGCCTGTGTAATCGGCCGCCTCAGAAAGTGCAATGTCTTTGACGTAAAGTTCGTTGCCCTGAGCCACAACACCAAACGCGGCGCCGCCCTGGGTGGAATCCTCAACGCAGAGTTACTTAAGGCTAAGGGATTTTTTGATAATCTGTAGAACTGCATAAAGCAGACTGAATGCCCGGTTGGTTTTTCCAGTCGGGCATTTTTTTTTATTCAGAAATATTTTCTTCTATCGACCAGACTTCAATCGTGGCGTCCT
The DNA here is from genome assembly GCA_946538875.1 of uncultured Treponema sp. The sequence continues at coordinate 1,947 of CAMNHD010000317.1, read as the reverse complement.
GAAAGTTTGAAAAGCAAAGAAGTTTTCCGTCTGGAGAAAGGGCAAGACCTGTGGGCTGGTTTCCGCCTGTGATTGTAGTTTCAGTTTTCATTGTAGAAGCATCAATCACATAAATCTTTCCGTCTACGGGGGAGCGTTTTGTGTAGTCGCTCGGGTTGTTTGGACCACGGCAGGAAACGAAGAGCCATTTGTTTTTTAAGAGTGCGATTGTGTTCGGATTGTTGAACACTTTTGCCGTGCGCTTGATTTTAAATTCTTTCAAATCAATTTCGTAAACTGCCCGGTGATACATGTCGCTTGCGTAAGCGGTTTTCTCATCATCCGAAATAACAATGTGCCTCATTGCTCCCTTTTCAATCTTAATCTCTGAAATTCTTTTTCCTGTCTCCACGTTGAACTTTTCTATTTTCCCGCTTTCAAAAGAAAGGCTGATAATGTTCTCTCCCTTGCTGGTGAATACCATGCCTCTGGGGGCACTTCCAGTTTTGATTTTTCGAACAACCTTTCCGCTTTCGTAATCAATAAGGGAGATGTTGTTGCTGAGCCAGTTTGAAACAGCGAGCAATTTTTTTTCCGGGCACCAGGCAATGAACTTGCTCCATTCACCCTCTGATTTTATTGTGCGCTTAAAAACAAAACCGGGGTATGTGTATTCATGTATAGAAGCCGTCATCATCTGGGAAACAAAATATGCATTAAGGGGCGGAATGAAAATCTCCTCTGCAAAACCGCACTTTTCTGCTTCAGGAGGAGTGATGCGTCCCGTAATCTTTTTCTCCTCGACCGAAAAAATATCTATGCCACTGTCATCCAAAAGCGGAAGAAGAATAAACTTCCCGTCCGGTGAAAAGCACACCTGCTTGGGCTGCCTGCCACATTCATAGACGCCCACCTGTTCCAGCGCAATTTTCGGCTCCTCATCAGCCACCTCTTCCTCGCAGAAACTTTGCAAAGAAAGAAAAATAAAACCTAGGAGAACAAACACTTTTTTTATGAACTTGGATTGGAGCATACTCCTATTTTAAATGGCTCGTGAGTTTTTGGCAAGGGGGAAAATGTTGTTGTCGATTACAAGTATTATTCAAATAAAATCCTAGTAAGTGCAAATCTAAATTAAAATGTACGCTTCCATTCCCGTTTGAAGCTTCGCTACGAATAGCCGGGAACCCACTGCGAAAAAAGGCTCGCTCGAAGCTGTGCTGCGAGTACCTGCGCTCGCTTTCGCTCGCTTGTGCAGAATTTTTTTCGCAGTGGAACCCCGGCTCCATTGCAGCGTACATTTAATTGTTTTTTTCATAACTGTTTATTAGTATTAATTTTCAACATAATATGTCAGTACTGATAATTGCTTGTAAATACAATCATTGTGAAGGAAAATTGGCACGCAACGGAGTGGCAGCTGGCATGGGTGGCAATTTGCAGCCGCAGTAATCAACAGAAATAATAACCAGATTGTGGTGCAAAATTCTATGTTCAACTAATATTCGCCTGCAACCGTGCCAGGCCCCATGGCAGATGACACGGGAGTGGAGTGTCAATTTCCCATTTAACGTATGTTTTTTAGCATTTAGATTAACGCGTATTAATGACAGGGTGAAAATGTTGTGATACTTTCGTTGTTAACACTGTGGCAGTAGAATAACATCTGCTTTTGAAAACCGTACATTATTTGGTAAAGAAAAATTCCTTCGGCTTTAGAAAGGTCAGCAAGGTCTATTTCTCTTTTGCACAGTAGAGCAAGGTCTGACTGTATGCTGGAAAGTTCATTGTAGCCAAGGGGAGTTTTACTGTGAACGGCAACGTCTATATCGCTGTGGGAATTTGCCTTGCCTTTTGCAAAGGAACCGAAGAGGATAACTGTGTCGATTTCTGTTTTTTGAGAAAAATATTCTGTAAGCTTTGTCTGTATTTCCTCAGATTCCTGCATGAAATAATTATAGCATTACA
>CAMNHD010000316.1 GCA_946538875.1 uncultured Treponema sp. | reverse complement strand
CTTGTTTTTCCTGTCACAAATCTTAGGAAAAGAGAAACCCTGAGCCAGGGACTGTGGGGTGGACTCTACCGCTACCAGTTCAACCAAGGCTACAGCGCAGATTCTTTCTTCAACAGTCAGGAAGCTCTGCCATTTCTTCAGGAATCAAGAAACTGCTTCTTCAGTTCAGAAATTCCCGGAAACGGCAGAATTCTGAAACTTGAAGACACAAGAAGTTTTCTCTCAAACCAAGTCCCTCAGACATTCTGTGCCCAGCTTCCCGTGAGCGACAAGACATTCCGCACGGCCATAGAATCATTTTTTTGTCAGAAGTGGTACACAGTTGCGGAGGTAACAAAGCTCCAGACACTTGCCAAGAACGATGTAAAAGGGTGGACAGCCGAAGATGAACAGACTTGGCGCTACACAAGTAAAAAACTGGAGCGAAAAGAAGAGGATTCCGGAGAAAACAAAGATTCGCCTCTCTCATTTATGGAGCTATACAAGCGTATCGCACAGATAAACCTTGACCTGATCCGGAAAAGAGAAGAACTTGACAATGTCAGGAAGGACTTTTACCGCAGACACCCCGATGTCAGGAAAAAGCATCAGAAAAAGAATCAGTGACAGCGGTAAAAAATAAGACCGATGATTGCAAAAAGAACAATAATGGAGCTTACGTACAGCCACAAAGGTGCACCGAAATCGTAAGCTCCGGCATTTGAATGAGCCGCAAAAGCCTTTTTAATTGATTTTTTTGATTTTGAAGAAAGCTTGGCCCGTCTGGGTGGCTCTTCCTCATATTCTGCTTCATCTTCATCAGCATGACCGGTTGCATAGTGGCAGGCCGGACAGCCATTCTTGAAACTACCTGCAGAACCTGTATGACCGCACTTGGGGCAACGGACCGAGGAAAAGAATTTTCCGCACTTGGGGCAGAATCTTGAATTCCACGGCACCTTTGAACCACAGTTCTCACAAAAATATGACGCTTTAGGCTTGGCCATCAGTTCAGTCCAGCGGTTCTGATTCCAGATTATCCACAGTATAATTGTAGATCTGCCAAATACCGTCACGCTGGCGCACATAGTATGTATAGCGCTTCTTTTCCTGGTAAGTATTGTTTCTGAACCACTCCAGGACTGTCACTGTACCCTTGGTCTGGGAATAAGTAGTTGTCTCGATTTCAAATTTTGACGGTATGGAAACGATGTCAAAGTCGATGCGGTTCTGCATGAGATCAGCCTTGAACTGGTTCAGCATCTCGCGGCGTTCGTCAGCGCCGGAGGCATTGTAGCGGCGGCTGCGTGTAGGATTGCGCTTGAGTATTTCCTCAATGTCCATATATAGGAAGAAGCGGTCCCATGCACTCTGCTGACGGGCAAGTATGGTCTGCTCGACTACCTTGTCAGGACTGATTTCCTCAGCCTGGAGTACGCTTGCACTGCCGCTTTCAACAGGAATGATGCTTGAGGAAGCTGCCAGAGGTGAAGGGCGGACCTCAAGGGTCAGACGCTTTGAACTGACAACGACTGACTTGTTGCGGTACAACTCCGGGTAAAAATTCAGAACAATGTAATATATTGAAGGATTGTCAATCTGGAGGTAATCCTTGACATTTTCCACAAAGGAATACTCTTCCTGGCTTTCAAGGGAAATCTCCCTAAAGTAGACTGTCTGGCTCGTCGTGCGTTTCTTGATGAGTCCGTCAGTCTGGGCAAGCTGATGATTCTTCACATCAAAGGCCCTGAAGTCGACACTGAACATTCTGTCATCCGCCAGCTTGAATCTGAGGGTGTCAGAACCTGTGTTCTTAATGGATACATGAATGTACACCGGATTTTCTTCTGAATTTCCAGGATAGTACATTGTCCTGTTATGAAATTTTATTGACACTTCCGCGTTGTTCAGAGTATCATTGCTTGCTGTTACTGAGGAAGCGTTTTGGGCTCCTGCAGACTGGGCAAAAATCATAAAACCAGTTATAATTGCTAACAGTGTACGTTTCACTTATGTAACTCCCGTCTGTTTACAGACTATTAGAGCACTGCATACGCAAGTACCCATTTTATATTAGTATCGGACAATTATGGCAAATACATTATCTACAAATTCATTAAATCCTCTGCTTTCATCATGGAAGGAACTCCATCAGGCCGTGGTTGCCGCTTCGGATTCACAGGAAGCATTTCCTCTCTCAGTTTCAGGGCTGCGCGGAAGCCTTCCGGTATTCTTTATATCACAGTACATCCAGCGGAAAAAACTAAGTCATGTCCACAACCAGCAGTATAATGGAAAAACCGATGCTGCACAAGAAGATTTCATAATCATTGTTTCAGATCAGAAGCAGGTTCTGGAGTGCGAGACAGATATACAGACAGTACTGGGCGACAGTGTCGAAGTCTTTTCGTTTCCATGGTGGGGGACACTTCCATACAGACCCATCGGACAGGGGTCCGCAGTCTTTGGTGAAAGAGCCGGTTTCCTTTCCAAACTGGTGACAAAATCCCAGGAAAAAAGCCGTGTTTTTCTTGTGCCGCAGCGATCACTTCTGACAGCACTTCCGCCGCCTGCATACATAAGGAGCCAGATTCAGCTGTTGAGAAAGGGGCAGGCCTTTGATCCGGAAGAACTGTCAGCCACACTCTCATCCATGGGGTATACACGGGTTCCAAAAGTAGGAGTGAAGGGTGAGTATGCACTCCGCGGTGAAGTCCTGGACATCTTTCTTCCGGCAGAAGAATACCCGAGCCGCATTGTATTCGACTTTGACCAGATAGAACAGATAAAAAGCTTTGACCCCGAGACTCAGACTTCCAGGACAAATGCCGGATCGCTTCTTCTTTATCCGATGAAGGAAGTCATCTGGACAGAAGAGCTTGCTGAAAAACTTGAGCAGATACTTGATGAAGAGGACAAAGGCGGAATCATAAACAATTTTGCAGAGTATGACGCAAAACGTAAGTCCGGAGCCGCTTGCAGCCAGAAAGAAGGTGACAGTTCAGACTCAGCAGGTGACAGATTGGCCTCAGATACAGCAGGCGGATTCAACAGCAGCCAGCCGGGTACAGTTCATCTGGCACTTACAGACCAGGCA
>CAMNHD010000315.1 GCA_946538875.1 uncultured Treponema sp. | reverse complement strand
TCCACAGTTGAGTCCAATCCTGAGCTGAAGATTCAGGCCATTGTCACGGTTGAATTCCTCCACATCGCGCATCATTCCCTGGGCAACGCGCAGCATAAGTGAAACCCCGCCGTTTTCCGGCTCCATAGTAAGACCTGCGGCAGCCATGTACGCATCCCCGATGGTCTTTATCTTTTCCACACCGGAAGAACTGACCCTCATATCGAACTTGGTGAAGAGAGAGTTCAGAATGTTCACCACTTCCTGAGCCGCCATACCGTCGGACATCTTTGTAAAGCCCACAAGATCAGCGAACAGAACGCACACATTCGGGTACTGCTTTGCAATCAGCCTGTTAGGATTGTCGGTAAGTTCCTGTGCAATGGCTCTCGGCAGGATATTAAGCAGAAGCTTCTCCGCCTTGTCCTTGGCAGCCTCAAGATCCTTGTTGGACTGGGCAAGAGCCTCAGCCTGTTCCCTAAGTTCCACAGTCTGCTTGGCCACTTCCTTCTCCAGTTTTTCCTGGTATCGCTTCATCTTCCGGTAGCGGTTCAAGATAATCAGGGCAACCATGCCTATCACCACAAAGCATACAATCAGCCAGAACCACCACAGCTGCCAGAAATAAGGCTGCTTGACCACAATCAGAGGCTTTTCTAGTGAAAAGGGTACCTCATCGGCATTTTCCGCCTGAACATGGAACTCGTAAGTTCCAGGCTTAAGGTTCGTGAACGAAACTTCCCTGTCGGAAGACCACTGGGAAAACTCGTTTTCAAAGCCCTTGAGCCTGTAGCGGAACTGCATCTGCTCCGGTGAGATGAAACTAAGTCCCGTGAACTTTATGCGGAGCCTTTTTCCCTGCGGAGGAACAACCACACGCATGGACTTTTCATCCTGGGGTTCGTTGTCCACAGTCACAGACTGGAGCTGCACAAGAGTCTCGGTCTTCTTTGTAATCTTCACAGGGTCATACACCGCAAAGCCGTCTATGAGCGTAAACCACATCCTGCCCTGATTATCCTTCATGCTGAGGGAAGTTGAAGTGACACCGCCGGAGCGGAGACCGTCGGAGCGGCCGTAAAGTCTTGGTTCCAGATGATTAGTCTTTCCCTCCGCAAGACGCTGCATCTGGGAAAACTTCAACGAAGAGATTCCCTGGTTGGAAGTGAGCCATGCAGAATCCGTGTAGTCAGTCATAATCTGGAACACGGCATCAGTTCCAAGACCTACCCCGGAATCAAAATTGAACATGTTACCGTTGGTAAAGCGGGTCAGACCACTGCCGGTGCTGATCCAGATAGAATTGTCCTCCAGCCTGGCGATTTTAAAGATTACGTTTCCCGCCAGCCCGGAATCAGTAGTATAGCAGCGCACAACCTTTCTGTCCTTGAGGATAAAGATACCGCCTCCGTCTGTTCCCACCCACACAGAACCGTCGTCGTTTTCGAACAGTGCCATGATGAATTCATTGGGGAGCCCGTCGCTCAGCCTCATCGTGGTAAGCTCACCCGTCTCATGGTCCACAATGGAAAGTCCCTGTGTTGTTCCTATATATAGATCACCGTTGGAAATCTCGGTGGCAAGGCGCACCTTGTAGCCAGGAAGCCCGTTTTCAGGCGTCCATTCGTCAACAGTACATTCAAACCCATTTTCAGGATTTCCGCCCGTGAAGTTGAACCTCAGCTGCCCCTTCTTGTTGTAAGTGCTGACAAGAAGCTGTCCGCTCCTGGTAAGTTCCACATGCCTTACACGCAGATTGCGGCAGTAATCGGTAACATTATTCTCAAAAAAGCGGCTTTCCCTGTAACTGTAACACAAAAGACCCGTGTCCGAGCCAAGCCACACCACACCGTGCGCCAGATCCTCTGCAATGGCATTGACACTGCTTTCAGTCGGAACAGTCCTGAATTTGCTGAGTGTAAGCTTTTCCACGCCGCCGCGGTCAGTCGCAATCCAGATATTACCCTCGCGGTCTTCCAGGACAAAGTTCACATTGTTGTCGGAAAGCCCCTGCTTGTGGTCATAGTAATAAAGACGCCCGTTGTGCAGTATAACCATACCGTTGTCCAGGGCAAACCAGAAATTCCCGGAACTGTCCTGAAAGACATGGTTCACAATGGTAGCCTTCTGGTCCCCGTAACCAAGATTGTAGACCGTCTCTCCCTTGTCGTCCACCTTGACGGCATAGTAAGGCGAAATTCCAAACCAGAAACTGCCGGAAGAATCCTGCATCACAACGGTGACAATGGCATTCTCGATGGAATCAAAGCCTTTGTACTTGTCAAAAGAGCCGGAAGAGTAGACAAAAAGACTGTCAGGCTGCTGACTGGAAAGCCATATTCTTCCGGCAGTGTCGCAGTAAAGGTACTGCACAAGAATATTCTGCTCGTCAAATTTTTCAAGGCCAGCCGGAACCTCGATTGTTCCCTCCTGAGTATAGTAAACCACACCATAGGCAGTTCCAATCCAAATATTTCCGTTGTGATCCTCTACAATAGCCCTTATGGAATTGTTCGGAAGCCCGTCGTCATGGGTAAGCTTGAGGACAGAACCGTCAGTGCCTATGCCGATTATACCCTCGTCGTTGGAGCCCACCCACAGTCTGCCGGTAGAATCCTGGAACAATGTCCTGGCAGAGATAAAACCGTACTTGGGGTCCAGGCCGCGGTTAAGATTAAGGAAGTCAATGCCGTCAAAACGCACCAGTCCGGAGTAAGTGCCCATGTACATGTATCCGTCCTTGGACTGGAGCAGATCCGTTATTGTGTTTCCCGGAAGCCCGTCGGATGCAGTCCAGGTCCGGCTCACATAATCTCCAAGAAAGGCCGTTGAATCCTGAGAGACAAAAACTTCGCCCACTTCCGCAAAAGCCGTACCAGTCATAAAAGGTAAAAGCAAGGCGACTGTTCTTATTAGTTTCTGAAAAATTCTGTTTCCCATGACACACTCCACTTAAAGATAGTTAAAATATTATACAGCATAAGGCGGAGATTGTCGAATTATTTTTTTGTAGGCTAAATTTTAGACCAGATTGTATCATTTTTCCCTCCTAGAAAAATTGAACCCACGAACTTTGCTGTGCAAAGTTCGTGCCTGTTG
>CAMNHD010000314.1 GCA_946538875.1 uncultured Treponema sp. | reverse complement strand
TTGCAGCAATAAAAGCTATGAAAAACTAAGATTTTTCCTACGTGCACAATCCGCAAGCCGCACAGAGCGCGGGATAACCATGCTACAGACCGTCTATTGATGTTATCCCCCAAAAGTAGTAATCCAGGCCATGAAGGGCATGAAGAAACGTTTAACTTGCTATATTCGGCACAGTGCATTATAATATCTAGATATGGAACACAAAATGATTCTTTCTGCCTCGGGCTGGCGCAAAGTTTTTGCAGCCTCCGGGGATGCCGAGGACAATGGTTCGGCCATAGGTAATACAAACAGGGTACTCTGCGCCCTTATCGGCGAGACTTTTGCAGACTATATGCTTGACAGATGCGGCGGGAGGGCAAAGATTGCCGTTGCCATGGACACCCGTCCCACCGGCCCTGAGATTGCCGATGTAATTCTCAGGGTGCTTCTGGGAAAAGGGATAGAAGTCCAGTGGATAGGAGTAGCCTCTGCGCCTGAAATCATGGCTTATGCCAAGTCCCTTGACGGCTTTCTGTACATTTCTGCCAGCCACAACCCTATCGGGCACAACGGAATAAAATTCGGCCTTGACGATGGCGGTGTGCTGCCTGGCGAGGAGACAGCAAAGCTTACTGAATCTTTCTGTGAAAAATGCGCCTCGGACGACGCCGAGGAACACGCCGACTGCCTTATCGACGCCTGTCCCGAAGGGGAACTGAGGCTTACATACATGATGTCCGACCAGAAGAAGCGTGAGGCACTCTGGGCTTACGAGGACACCATGCGTACAATAATTGCGGGCACTTCCAACTCAAAGGACCAGGACAAAATCTTTGACGCAATACGCCATGAAGTTTCGCACAAGCCTCTTTCCGTGGTCTGCGACATGAACGGTTCCTCCAGGGTTCTTTCAATCGACAGGACATTCATTCCCGGCATGGGCATCACATTCATGCCGTTCAACAATGAGGCCGGCCACATTGCCCATGCCATCATTCCGGAACCAGAAAACCTTGTGTGGTGCGCCGACATAATACAGGACCTGCAGACTGACGGCGAAAGCGCGGCCCTTCTGGGCTATATGCCTGACTGTGACGGAGACCGCGGCAATATTGTCTACTGGAACCACCTGGAACAGAAGGCTCTGCCTATCGCGGCGCAGGAAGTCTTTGCGCTCTGCGTTGTAGCCGAAAGCGCCTTTGACCTGTGGAAGGCGGAAAACCTTGAGCACAAGGGACTTTTGTGGAAGGCGCAGACTAAATACGGAAAAAAGGCTGTGGTGGTCAACTGCTCTACTTCCATGAGAATCGACGATATCTGCTCCGATTTTGGAATCAGTGTGTTCAGGGCAGAGGTTGGAGAGGCCAACGTGGTCAATCTGGCACGTAAAAAGCGTGAGGAAGGCTATGCGGTAAGGATTCTTGGCGAAGGCTCAAACGGCGGCAACATCACCCACCCTTCCTGCGTACGGGATCCTGTGGCGACTCTTTTTGCCATGGTCAAGCTTCTGTGCATCCGCGACTCAAGACGTATCGACGGCAGCATCAGCAAGGGTGTATTCCACCTTTGGTGCGAGATTTCCGGGCAGGAATATAAATACCGCAACAACTTTACCTTTGCAGACATCATGGACACTCTTCCTGAATATACGACTACAGGCGTGAGCGAACAGAGGGCTGTCCTGCAGGTGGGCACAGAGGACAAGGGACTTCTCAAGGAAAAGTTCCGTGCTGTGTTCATGGAGGAATGGGCTTCCCACCGGGAAGAGATGGAGTCGATTTACGGAATCGTCTCCTACAAGGCCTTTATCACGAACGGCACATGCGAAAAGGATGCGGGGAATTACTGGAACAACGGGAACGGCGGTCTTAAGATTATGTTCTACGGCAAGGATGACTCTCCGCTTGCGTATATATGGATGAGGCCCAGCGGTACCGAACCGGTGTTCAGGGTGCTCTGCGACGCAAAGGGCGACGCCAAGGCTATGGAGGCAGCTCTTCTGCGGTGGGAGACTTCCATGCTGCGCAAGGCCGACGAAAGGGCTTAGCGGCGCTGTGAAAGGGTACTGGAAATTAAAAAAGTCTTGTGATAGTATGTTAAGGCCTATACCGATAAAAGGTGCGGCACATAATATAAGGGGACATTTTTATGGAAAAGAATGAGATTCTTGAGCGGGCCCAGCAGTATATCGCTGAGGAAAAGGACGAAGCATTCCGCAAAGAAGTTGTTGATCTGGTGGGCAAGGTTCAGGCCGGCGACAAAGCCGCCTATGATGAACTTGAGGACCGTTTTTACCAGAGCCTTGAGTTCGGCACTGCCGGACTCCGCGGTGTGATGGGCGGTGGAACAAACCGCATGAACCCTCTGAACGTTTCAAAGGCTACACAGGGTCTTGCCAACTACATTATCAAGGCATTCCCTAAGGAAGCTGCGGCCGGCACTCTGAGCGCCTGCATCGCTTATGACAGCCGTCACAATCATGACAAATTCAGCGACATCACCGCACGTGTTCTTGCGGCAAACGGAATAAAGGCCTACCTCTTTACCGGTATGCGCCCCACTCCCGAATTGAGCTTTGCAATCCGCACATACGGCTCACAGACAGGTGTCGTTGTTACTGCCAGCCATAACCCAAAGAAGTACAATGGTTACAAGGCTTACTGGAGCGACGGAGCCCAGGTTACCGAGCCCCACGACACAGGCATCATCAACGAAGTCAATGCTGTGAAGGAAGTCAAGCTCATCAGCCGCCAGGAAGGTATCGACAGCGGTAAGATTGTCCTTGTGGACAAGGAAATTGACGACAAGTTCCAGGCTATGATCAAGTCAAACCTTTACCGTCCTGAGCTCATCAAGGAGAAGGCTTCCAGCGTAAAGGTGGTATTCACACCTCTGCACGGAACCGGCGCAATGCACGTGGAAAAGGTTCTGGGTGACCTTGGACTGAATGTTATCACTGTACCTGAGCAGCGCGAGGGCGACGGCGACTTCCCGACAGTTGAAAAGCCTAATCCGGAAGAAGCTCCTGCACTCAAGATGGCACTTGAACTTGCCAAGAAGGAAAAGGCCGACGTTGTTATGGCAACCGACCCGGATG